>SYAL01000018.1 GCA_005787585.1 Bacteroidota bacterium | reverse complement strand
GGTCCAACATTCAGAGCTGAAAATAGTAATACCACCAGACATCTTGCCGAGTTTTGGATGATTGAACCTGAAATGGCTTTTAGCGACATAAACGACAATATGGATTTAGCTGAAGAAATGCTTCAATATGTTATTAAATATGCGCTCAAAACAAATTACGATGATATTGAGTTTTTAAATCAAAGGCTTGACGAAGAAGAAAAACAAAAACCACAAAACGAACGCAGTGAATTTTCGCTGATTGAAAAATTAAATTTTTGTTTAGAAAATAATTTTGAAAGGATTACTTATTCTCAAGCCTTTGAGATTTTAAGAGAGAGTAATCACAACAAGAAAAAAAAATTTAATTATTTGATTGATCAATGGGGTGTAGATTTACAAAGTGAGCATGAACGTTATTTAGTAGAAAAACATTTTAAAAAACCCGTTATTCTTATTGACTATCCAAAAGAAATAAAATCTTTTTATATGCGTCAAAATGATGACGGAAAAACAGTTGCGGCCATGGATATATTATTTCCTGGTATTGGTGAAATAGTTGGAGGAAGCCAGCGCGAAGAGCGTTTAGAAATGTTAGAAACACGAATGGATGAATTGGGAATTCCTAAAGACGAATTGTATTGGTATTTAGATACACGCCGTTTTGGTTCATGTCCGCATGCTGGTTTTGGTTTAGGGTTTGAGCGCTTAGTTTTATTTGTAACCGGTATGACTAACATTAGGGATGTGATTCCTTTTCCTAGAACCCCAAAAAATTGCGAATTTTAAATCTTAAGTCTCAATTTATTTTTTGTAATTATTCGAAATAATAAAAATTTTATTTTCAATTTGTTTTTCATTTAATAATTTTTCTATACGCTCTAAGTGAGTATCTGTAATGAAAATTTGACCAAAATTTTCGCTACTTACCATTTCTAATAATTTAGTAAATCTTATTTCGTCTAATTTATCGTAAACATCGTCTAATAAAAGCAATGGCTTAATATTTTTTTGTTCTTTAATAAAATCAAATTGTGCTAATTTTAATGCCAATAAAAAAGACTTTTGTTGACCCTGAGATGCAAATTTCTTTAAACTAAAACCATTTAATAAAAACTCTAAATCGTCTTTGTGGGGCCCAATAGTGGTATATTGAACAGCCCTATCTCTTGCTAAAGAAGTGATTAAAGCAACTTTTAAAGATTTATCGCCAACACTATTTGAATATATTAATGAAGCTAATTCTTCGCTATCACTTATAAATTGATAAAATTTATTAAACAGTGGAATAAACTTTTTTAAAAAATCGAGTCTAATTTCTAATATTGAGTTTCCATAACTTATGAGTTGTTCATCCCAAATTTCAATTGTTTCTGAATCGTAAGAGCTGTTTTCGAAAAAATTTTTTAATAAAGCGTTTCGCTGTTTTAAAACATTATTATATGAAATTAATTTATCTAAATATACCTTATCATATTGAGAAATAATGGTATCTATAAATTTTCGACGATTCTCGCTGCTGCCATTTATTAATTCTGAATCACCAGGAGAAATCATAACAATTGGAAATTGACCAATATGTTCGCTCAAGCGGCTATACTCTTTTTTATTTTTTTTAAATATTTTTTTTTGATTTCGTTTTAGGCCACAAGTTAATTCAATCGTTTCACCAGATTTATCAATTTGACCATTTATTACAAAAAAACCTTCGCCGTGTTTTATGTTTTGACCATCAAGCGAGTTAAAATAACTTTTACAAAATGTTAAATAATGAATGGCATCTAATAAATTAGTTTTTCCTAAGCCATTATTTCCGACAAAACAATTTACTTTTTTAATGAAAATTGCTTCAAATTCACTGTAATTTTTGAAATTTATGAGGGATAATTGCCTTAAAAACATGATTTTGAACAAAAATACGTTTATTTTGACCGATTGCGACCTTTTTTTAAAATTTCTATTTTTAGCCAAAAAATACTATCTTCACACACTAATTTTTAAATTATAAAATGGCTGATTTAAATGAAGAAACTACTCACGAGATTAACGAGGTAGAAGAAATTGTTGAAGAAAAAAGAAAACCTATTGATCCAAATTTACAAGGAATTCAATTGTTTTATGAAAAAAATAAACAAATAATCAATTATGTTGGTGGCGCTTTATTAATATTGGTTGCTTCATTTTGTTTTTTTAAGCTATATTATTTACCAGAACAAGATAAAGAAGTTGCTAATGAAATTTTTTGGGCAGAAAACTTTTTCGAAAAAGATAGTTTTAACATTGCCCTAAAAGGAGGCCCAATAGTAATATCAACCGAAGGGCAAAAATCGATGAAAGGATTTGAACAACTTGCTGATGAGTATAGTATGACTAAAACTGGCAATTTAGCAAACTATTATGCAGGAATTTGCTATATGCGTACTGGAAAATTTCAACAAGCCATTGAATTTTTACAAAAGTATAGTGGCAACGACGAAATGATTTCTTCAATTGCATTAGGTGCAATAGGAGACTGCTTTTTGGAATTGAACAATATTGATGATGCAATAAAGTTTTATTTAAAAGCAGTAGAAAATAGCAAAAATAATTTTACCACTCCAATTTATCTAAAAAAAACTGGCTTTGCATACGAACTAAAGGCTAACTATACTGAAGCCTTAGCAGTTTACGAACGAATTTTAAAAGAATTTTCAAAAACTACCGAGGGTCTTGAAATTGAAAAAGATATTGCTAAAGTTAAAGCTTTGGGTAATTTATAATTCACATTAATTTAAATCAAAAGTCTGCTCACAGCAGACTTTTTAGTTTTATAAGATGAGTAGTGTCAAGAAAAATTTATCAAATCATGAGGGAACAGCAGTTCCAGATGCAAAAGCATTTAAATTTGGCATCGTTTATTCTGAGTGGAATTTTGAGATTACAAATTTACTAAAAGAGGGAGCAATTAATACTCTGATTAAATACGGGGCATTAAAAAAAAATATTGTTGTAAAGCGAGTTCCAGGTAGTTTCGAATTAACATTAGGCGCACAATATTTAGCTGAATTTTTAGATTTAGATGCAATTATTTGTTTAGGTTGCATAATTCAAGGCGAAACTAAACATTTTGATTTTATTTGCGATGCTGTGGCAAAAGGCATTACTGATTTGAATATAAAATACAATCAACCTGTTATTTTTGGAGTATTAACTCCTAACAATCATCAACAAGCTATTGATAGGGCAGGAGGCAAGCATGGAAATAAGGGAGATGAAGCAGCAATAACCGCCATTAAAATGCTTAGTTTAAGAAATAGTTTTACTCATTAAGTCGATTTATTTTTATTTTTTAAAAACACACTAATTATTGGGGCGGCGGTTAAAATAATAAGCGAAATAAAAATATAAGATAGAAAATCTTCTATTTGAGGAAAAGCTTGAACTAAAAAATAGCCAATACCGGTTAATCCAAAAATCCAAGCAACAGCACCAATAATATTAAATAGCATAAATTTAAAAAAATCAATTTTTATAATACCCGCAATAATTGGTGCAAAAGTTCTTACAATTGGTAAAAAACGAGCTATAATTAGAGTGAAATTTCCACCATATTTGTTATAATATGTTTTCGTTATTTCAATTTGACTTTGCTTAAAAAACCAGCCATCTTTCTTTTTATAAAACTTTTCGCCAACCAATCTTCCAAACAAATATCCATTTATATTTCCTAATACGGCTGAAATAATCATTAAAAAAACTAACGTAAAATAATTAAGTTGTATTAGTTCGGGTTTAGCTTTACATAAAATACCCGCTAATAAAATTAAATTGTCGCCAGGAAGAAAAAATCCAACCAGCAATCCTGTTTCGGCAAAAATCACTATACATAATAACCATACTCCACCTAATTGAATTATGGTATTTGGATCGGTGGCTTGCTTTAAAAACTCTAACATTAAAACTTAATTGGATGTTGCAAGATTATTATTTTTATTTTGAATTGCTTCTTTAATATTCTCGAGGGTTCCTTTTGGAATAGAATCAATTAATTTTTTAGTGTATTCACTTTTTGGATTTAAATATATTTCATCTGGATCACCAATTTCTTCAATTTTACCTTTTTGCATGACCACCATTCTATCACTCATAAATTTAACTACACTTAAATCGTGACTTATAAAAATATATGTGAATTTAAATTCTTGTTTTAACTCGTTGAGTAAATTTAAAACTTGTGCCTGAACACTAACATCTAATGCACTTACACACTCATCGCAAATAATAAATTTTGGATTTAAACCTAAAGCACGAGCAATACAAATACGTTGTTTTTGGCCTCCACTAAATTCATGTGGATAACGATTATAATGCTGTTCGTTTAATCCCACCCGATTTAGTAATTCTATAACTCGTTTTTTTATCTCGAGCGAATTTTTATAGATGGAATGAACTATCATTGGCTCTGCAATTGCATCTCCAACTGTTATTCGAGGATTAAGAGAAGAATATGGGTCTTGAAAAATCAATTGCATATCACGTCGATATTTTCTAAAATCAGATTCTTTCATTTTTAAAATATCTTGATTTTTATATAAAATTGTACCCTCGGTTGCCTTTGCTAATTTTAAAATAGTTCGTCCTAACGTTGTTTTTCCACAACCACTTTCTCCAACTAAGCCTAATGTTTCTCCTTCGTAAACATCAAAACTTACATCATCTATGGCTTTAATATATTCAAGTGTTTTACCAAAAAAAGTTTTTTTAGAATCAAACCAGGTTTTAACGTGTTTTAGTTCTAAAATTTTTTTTCTTGCATATAACTCTTTTCGTATCAATGCTCGCTCGTCGATAGTAATTACTTCACTTTTTAATGCTTCGCTAACTTCCTTTTTCACTTCAATCATTTTACCATGATTATCAAAAGTCATAAAATCACTCACTACTGGTAAACGCTTTACTCTGAAATTAAGAGGTGGTTTGCAGGCTAATAAACTTTTTGTGTAGGGATGTTTAGGATTTGAAAAAATTTCTAATACAGTACCCTGCTCTACAATTTTGCCTTTATACATAACTACAACTTTATCGGCAAGCTCAGCAATTACACCTAAATCGTGAGTAATAAATAAAATTCCTACTTGATATTGGCTTTGCAATTTTTTCATTAATTCCAAAATTGTTTTTTGAACAGTTACATCTAAAGCTGTAGTAGGTTCGTCGGCAATTAATATTCTTGGTTTACAACTCATAGCCATAGCAATCATCACACGTTGTTTTTGCCCCCCAGAAAGTTGATGAGGGTAGCGATGAAAAATTAATTCAGGGTTAGGCAATTGAACTTCATTTAATAATTCAATTGTTTTTTTGTACGCTTCTATTTTAGTAATTTTTTGATGTAATAAAATGGTTTCCATTACCTGATTGCCGCATTTTATAACTGGATTTAAAGAGGTCATTGGCTCCTGAAAAATCATAGAAATTTCGTTGCCTCTAAATCGACTCATTTCTTCATATTCTAACTTGGCTAAATTAATTTTTTGATTATTTTTTGTACAATAAATAATTTCTCCGCTAGTTATTTTACCCGGAGGATTTGGTATAAGTTGCATAATTGAAAGCGAGGTAACTGATTTACCAGATCCGCTTTCGCCAACAATCCCAATTGTTTCTCCTGTATGTAAAGAAAAAGAAATATCGTCAACTGCTTTTACAAAGACATTTTCAGTTTTAAATTGTGTAACTAAATTTTTGACTTCTAAAAGCAGTTGATTTTGCATTATTATTTATTCTTTGGTTTTAAATTAAGTAATATTTTTTAATACTGATAAAGGCAATAATTTAAAATTAAATAGGTTTAGTTGATAATCAAATAATAATAAATTTTTAATACTTTTAAATTTTATTTTAACGAAAATAAATTTAAAAACAAACATTGTACTTTAAGAATTTATTTATTCTATTTTTGATAACAATTTAAAGATGATGTTGAAAGGAAAAAATAGTCAACAAAAATATTAACTTAGATTTATGAGGCGAGATTTATTCTACAAATATTTTACAAAATTTAAAAAATATATTAATAATAATAAATTAGGTTAAAAAAAATTAATAATAAACCATATGAAAAAAACACTAATAATCATCATCGCAACAATAAGTATACCCTTATCACTGCTGGCACAAAAACCTATTATTTGTTCTGAAAAAGAACAAGTAATTAAAGGTAGTTCGGACCCCAGAATTATAAAATCTTGTACTTTTGAAAATTTTAAAAGCGTTAGTAAAGGTGACGCAGATTATAGAGGAAGATACAGCTATTCATATAAATTATTAAAATTAATTAATAATAGATACGTTGTAATTAAAAATTCAGAATTATTTAATGAAAATAAAAATGAACTACTTGCGATTATTAATCAAAAAATTAATGAAACGTACGTTGAATATTTAAATAATCCTGAAACCAAGGATTGTTTTGATGGCTTTACTTTTTCTAATGTTTCGTTTGATGATTTAGGGATTTCCTTTAATGATATGGGAATTGATTTTTCGACTAGTTTTGGACTTTCTGGGGCATGCTTATCTGTTGATGGAGCTACAGTTTCAATTAAATTAGATGAGATTAAAGGTTATTTAAATAAAAATTAATTATTAATTTTTTTTATTAAATGCATTAATAAAAAAATCTTAGAATTATAGTATTTCAAATTTATTTTGAATAAAAAATTAAAATAAATTAACTTTAGTGAACAAAACAACTTTTTTTAAATATTTGATTGAACTAATAATGGGAGTGGCCCTCATTATTTCGCTAAGCATTATTTTATGGGCAAGCAACAAAGGCTTAGATATGTCTGATGAAAGTTTTTATCTTTTTAATTACTCAATACCTAAAAATTTTAAGATGTCTTTTACATCTTTTCATTTGATACAAAATTACTTATTCCCTTTTGTAAATTGTACTATTCAAAATTTAAGAATTGAAAGACTTATATTATCATTAACTTCTGCCATTTTTTTTGCATTTTCTTCTTGTTATTATTTAAGAAATACGTACGACATAAAATTTCATAAAACAAATTCATTTACTTTATATTTATTAATAATTTCTGGGGCTTTGCTTTCATATGCATTTGGGCCACAAACCCCCTCTTACAACACGTTTTCAACATTTTTTATTATGGTTTCTGCTTCATTTTTTTTATTTGATTTTAGTAAGAAATTAACAAATTTTGAAGTAATATTTATTTATTTACTTATTGGTTTTTTTTGTGGTATACTTTTTTTAGTAAAATTTCCTAATGCAATTTTTATGCCTACAGTTTTTATTGTTTTCTATTTTTTCTACAATTTAGTAAGTACTGAAAGCAAATTAAGAGTTTTATTAAGTTCTTTATATCGTTTAATTTTAATTGCGTCAGGTTATTTACTTTTTCATTTACTTTTCTGGAAAGGAATACTTCGTGCGTTTCAATTTCATAAAGATTTTTTTGAATATATAAACGGCTTTAATGGTTATGAAACCAATACAATACTAGACGTATACTCATCAAGTATTCTTTCAATATTTAAAACTTTAATGACTTTAAAATTTCTTTTAATTATTTTTAGTTTTGTTGGTATTGGATGGTCAATATTAAAAAAACAAAATTCACTTATTTATTTATTTATTATTATTCAATTATTAATTGTAATAAAATTTAAAATATTTTTTGCAGGAGCTGAATTCATATATGAACAAACCATTATTTATTTATTATGGGCTTTAACTTTAATATTTATGTTTTTCATAAAATATAAAAATATCAAAACGATAAGCACTAATGACTTTAAAAAACAAGTACTATTTATATTTTTTCTTTTTTTTATGCCAGTTTTTGCTGTTATAGGAACTAGCAATTCTATCCAAGTACAAGTAATATTTTATATTCCATTTTGGATGCTCATTATTTATTTGATTCTTGAATATGATTTTAATGATAAAATTAATAGGACCATATATTTATTCATTACCATAATTGCCTTAGCTCAAACTTTTATTGCATTAATATATTATCCTTATAGAATCGAAGGCAATTTAATAAGTCAAAACCAAATATTACCTGTAGGTAAAAATGATATGGTTTTAGTTGGTAATAGCTTTAAAAAAAATATTTTAATAATTGATTCAATACTTAGAATGAGTGGTTTTAAAAAAAATGATTATATTTTTACCTATACTGATGCTTTAGGTTTAGCATATATATACGATTATAAGATGCCTTCTTTAGGGAGTGTATGGTTTGATGCAAAAAATGAAGTTGGCAATGTAAAAACCTTACAACTATTTCATAATACATACAAAAAGGTTCAATTATTTTTTGTTCTCGATAAACGCTATCCTTTTTCAAGTTCTTTCAAGCTCTTTTTAAATAAATTAGGTTATGATTTTGATAATAATTATAATATAGTAGGGGATGTTTTGGTAAATTTTGGAAAGGACCAGCATTCATTGTTAATTTATGCTCCTTCTTAAAATAAATTTATATAATTTAATCAATAATTTACAATAAAATTCCTATTTAAATTTTAATATTGTTTAAAAAAATAGACTTTTAGGGTTTTGAAAATAAATAGAAAATACACTTACAGAATTTTTTTATGAATATGATTTTATTTCGAAATACAATAGTTAAATTCAAACTTTTCAGACGGATTTATTTTATTAAGTAACTTTACTTTATATATTTTATTTAGATAAAAAATAATTTACCTTAGTTACATCTAAAATACAAAACATGCAGTTAATACAAAAAGATAACAAAAAGATAATTAATGCATGGATATTTTACGATTGGGCTAATTCTGTATATCCATTGATCATTAGCTCTGCTATTTTTCCCATTCTTTATGAGATAAAAACAAGCATTAAAGATCCTATTAGTGGAAAAACTACCTACGATATCATTTCTTTTTTAGGAATGGAATTTAAAAATACTGAATTTTATGCCTACTTAGTTTCGCTTTCATATATAATTGTTGCTATACTATCGCCCATTCTATCAGGTATGGCAGATGCGGGAGGAAAAAGAAAATTTTTTATGCAGTTTTTCTGCTACATGGGAGCAATTGCCTCGGGACTACTATACTTTTTTAGTGCAGATAACCACGGTATCGAAAATACACCATTTGAATTAGGAATTACTATTTTACCATTATTTATAGGCAGTATCGGATTTTGGGGAAGTTTAGTATATTATAATTCCTATTTACCCGAGATTGCTGATTACAAAGAGCACGATAAAATTAGTGCTAGAGGATTTTCGATGGGTTATTTGGGTAGCTCTTGCTTATTGATAATTATTTTAGTCCTTACGGTATTTACTAAAACAATTCCAATCAATTTTGCTTTTCCTTTGGTAAGTTTATGGTGGATTGTATTTGCTACTTATTCATTTTATTACCTTCCAAAAACAAAAAAAAGTGTAAAAAATTCGCATAACAACCTTTTTTTTAGTGGATTTAAAGAGCTTTCAAAAGTAGCTGTCGAAATAAGAGGTAATTTACATTTAAGACGCTTCTTGGGTAGTTATTTTATGTATAACATGGCTGTTCAAACAATAATGGTAATGGCAGTTGCCTTTGCAAATAAAGAAATTATTGGAATTAAATCGGATGATTTAATAATCAGTATTTTAATCATTCAATTTTTAGGAATTGCTGGAGCATTTTTGATGTCAAAAATATCATCTATCATTGGAAATATTAAAACAATCGGCATTTCAATCTTAATATGGATTAGCTTATGTATTTTTGTTTTTATGTTCGTTTATGAGCCTTGGCAGTTTTATATCGCTGCTGCTGTTGTGGGTTTAGTAATGGGGGGTATTCAATCCGTATCGAGATCTACCTATTCTAAATTACTACCTGAAACTAATGATTTAACCTCTTATTTTAGCTTTTTTGACCTTGCAGAAAAAATCGGATTAGCCATTGGAACGTTTACTTTTGGAATTATTGAAGGGTATTTGGATATTAGGTCATCTATTTTGGCGCTGATCGCATTTTTTGTTGCTGGTTTTATTATGTTGTTTTTTGTACCAAAATCTGATAGGCTCATTTCCTCTGATAGGTAAGAATAAATTAATTATTATTTAATTTATCTTTAAATTACTTTCAACCTGATAAAAAGCTTAGTTCTTATATTTTTTCGTTATTGGTTTTATTGGACTTCTATTTGTGACAAAAAAATTAAATTAATTCTAAAATATAAATAAATAAATAGAATTTAAATAAGTTTTTTTACCGCTTTTATTTTTAAAATAATTAAAGTGAATTAGAATTAATTTATGCTAATGTAAAGCAAATGTATTTTATATTTTCTCCTTTATTAGTAAATAACTTTTCATAATATGTTTTAATCTGAATTAATTCTTGTCGGTTATCAGGACAATTTTGATATAAATTATTTGTTTGCCATATAATTAAATGCTTATTTTCTTCAATTACTTGAAGAGTATATTCATATAAACTAGTGCTATCAGTTTTTAAATGAATTATGCCATCTTTTTTTAATATTTTTTTGTAGCGATTTAAAAATAAGGGGTTTGTTAATCGCGAGCGCTTACGAGTGCTTTGTGGTTGAGGATCAGGAAAAGTAATCCAAATTTCATCAATTTCATTTTCAGAAAAACAATGGGCAATAAAATCAATTCTGGTTCTTATAAATGCCACATTATTCAAATTATTTTTAATAGCATATTTTGCTCCAACCCAAATTCTATTTCCTTTGATATCTATGCCAATATAATTTTTAGAATAATTGTTTTCTGATAAGCCAATTGTGTATTCTCCCTTACCGCAACCTAATTCTAAAACAATAGGATTAGTATTTTTAAAATAATCAGAATGCCAAATGCCTTTTAGAAAAAAGCCTTTGCTTATATTTTCGAAAAAAAGAGTGAAACAATTTTTAAATGTATCAAATTCTATAAATTTTTCTTGTTTACTTGGCATAGATTTTTTTGATATAATATTTAAGTGGCAAATAAATGTGTTATAACTTATATTATAATTGAAAAATCATTAAAATAACTTATACTTTGTAAATCGTATAAAGTTTTAAATTTACTAGGTTTATTTAATAGTTCTTTAATTGAACCTTCTTCAATAACCCTACCGTTTTCAAAAACAATTACTTTACTTACATGTTTTATTGTAGATAATCGGTGTGCAATAATTATAGAGGTTCTGCCATTAGAAATTTTTTCTACTGCTTGTTGTATAAGAAGTTCTGTTTGAGTATCTATAGTAGCAGTAGCTTCATCTAAAATAAAAATAGCAGGCTGATAAACAAAAGCCCTTATAAAAGCAATTAGTTGTCTTTGACCAGCTGATAAACTTTGACCTCTTTCTGTAACCTGATAATTAAAACCATTTGGTAATGATAGAATATATTCTTGTAAGCCAATTTGTTTTGTAGCTTCTACCACTTTTTCAAAAGATATATTTGGATTACATAGGGTAATATTATTTAAAATAGTATCGTTAAATAAATACACATCTTGTAAAATTACACCTGTATTTTGTCTAAGAGTTTCTAAAGTAAAATTATTAATTTTATGACCATCAATTAATATTTGGCCTGCGTCAAGTTCATAAAATCGGCTTAATAAATTAATAATAGTTGACTTACCGGCACCAGTTGATCCAACTAATGCAACTGTTTCGTTTGCATTTATTTTAAACGAAATATCTTTTAAAACAGGATGATTTTTAATATAAGAAAACCAAACGTTTTTAAATTCAATAGATTGTTTAATGCTTTCAAAAATCAATTTTCCATCGTTTGATATCATTTCACTTGTATCTAAAACTTTAAAAACTCTTTCAGCCGAAACAAAACCCATTTGAAGCGTATTTAATCTATCAGCAAGCATTCGTATTGGACGAAAAAACATATTTATCATCATGATAAAAAAAGTGATATCACCTAAATTAATATTATAACCATTACCTTTTACCCCAACAAACCATATAATTAAAGCAATTGAAAAAGAAGATAAAATTTCGACTATTGGAAAAAAAACAGAGTAGTAAAATATAGATTTTATATTGGCAGCACGATGAATTTTATTTATTTCTTTAAATTTATTTAATTCTATCTCTTCTCTATTAAAAAGTTGCAAAATTCTCATGCCCGTAATGTGTTCTTGAGTAAAAGTATTTAATGCAGCAACAGCATTTCGAACTTGTGTAAATGATTTTTTTACTCCACGCTTAAAAAGAGCAGTTGCTATAAGTAGTAAAGGTAAAGTGCTAAGGGCTATAATCGCAAGCATCCAGTTTTTATAAAACATTGTCGAAATAAAAACAATTAGCATAACCAAATCTCCAGCTATAACAATAAAGCCTTGAGTAAAGACTTCGCTTAAACTTTCAATGTCGCTTATGGCTCTTGTTACTAATGTACCAACTGGAGTTGTATCAAAATATTTATTTTTTAATTGTAAAATATGACTATAGACTTGGTTTCTTAAATCTCTTACAATATTTTGCCCAAGTAAATTAGTTAATCGCAAATTAACGACCTGGCCAAATGCTTCAATTATTAAAAAAAATAATATAAGTAAACAAATTGAATTTAATCCGATTTCGCTTTTTTGATTTATCACAAAATCATTTAAAGCTTTACCAATTAATAACGGCCTAACAATAGCTAAAGAAGCTAAAAGTAATGTAAGAAATAATGATATAAAAAATAATTTTTTGTATGATTTCGAATAACTTAAAATTCTTGCTATTAGTTTTAAATTAATTTTTTTATTTATCTGTTTACTCATCAAAAATATTTTTAGAATAAGAAATACTAACTAAAAAAAGAGCATTTGCAGGCGCATTATTACCAGCTACTTTTCTATCTTTTGTCTCGATTATTTTTCTAAATTCTGCTAGTGATAGTTTATTTTTTCCAACTAAAATTAATGTGCCAACTATGGCGCGAACCATACCCCTTAAAAATCTGTCGGCACTAATCGAAAATCGCCATTCGTTTTTTCCATAATTTTGCCAAATAGCTTTTTTAATATTACAGGCATTGGTTTTATTTTGTGTGTGCAATTTACTAAAACTTGTAAAATCATTATATTCTAGAAGAATTTTAGCAGCTTTATTCATTAATTCAAAATCTAAATTACCATAAACATACCACGAAAAGTTATCCTTAAACGGATTTTTTTCTTGCTGTAGATAATAATAATATACTCTTTGGGTAGCACTAAAACGAGCATGAGCATCATTTTTTACTTTATAAATATCTTGTATAGAAATATTAGAAGGTAAAAGATTATTGAACTTATAAATCCAGTCATATTTATTTTCAATTAAGTCTTTACAATGACTATCAAAATGAGCTATAAAATTTTTAGCGTTAACCCCAGTATCAGTTCTTCCACATCCCGTTAGTTCAATTCTTTCTTTTAAAATTAATGAGATCTTTTCTTCTAAAACTTGTTGTATAGTATTTTTTGTGTTTTTTTGTTGTTGCCAACCATTATATCCAGTGCCATTGTATGAAAGATTTAAAAAGTAACGTGCCATTTAACAAAGGTATGTTTTATTTATAATCTAAACACTTCACAAATATAATTTTTGACTGTAATTGATTACTTTTACTAAGCAATAAAATATGTCGAAAATTAAAAAAAAATTTATTTTAGAAAACCTTGAAGTAATTGATATTAGTAGCGAAGGAAAAGCAATAGCAAAATACGAAGGTATGGTAGTATTTATTCAAGGCGCCGTCCCTGGAGATATTGTTGATGTGATGGTACATCGAAAAAAAAATAATTTTGCTGAGGCTAAAGTTCAAAAATTTATAAGCTATTCATCTGATAGGGAGACTCCTTTGTGCCAATATTTCGGAACTTGTGGGGGGTGTAAATGGCAGAATTTAAATTATAAAACCCAATTATTTTATAAGCAAAAATATATTTTTGATGCGTTTACCAGAATAGGTAAATTCAAATTTCCGGAATTAAATCCTATTTTATCCAATAAACTGACCTATTATTATCGGAATAAACTAGAATTTTCTTTTTCAAATAAAAAATGGCTAAGCTTCGAACAAATTGCATCAAAAGAAGAAGTAGAAAATAAAAATGGATTGGGCTTTCATATACCAGCAATGTTCGATAAGATATTAGATATTGATGATTGCTATCTTCAAACTGAGCCGAGTAATTCAATTCGTAATGCAGTCAAAGAGTTTGCATTTAAAAATAAACTAACATTTTTTGATATTCGAAATAAAACTGGGTTGCTCAGAACATTGATGATTCGAACAACAAGCACAAAGGAGATTATGATAGTTTTATCAGTTTTCGAGTGGCTCGAAAAAGAAGTATTTGAGTTATTAGATTTTTTAAAATTTAAGTTCCCTCAAATTACATCCTTGCAGTATGTACAAAACAATAAAGGAAATGATACTTTTTTTGGATTAGATATTAAAACTTATTTTGGCCGAGATTATATTCTTGAAGAAATGGAAGGCCTTAAATTTAAAATTAGTGCAAAATCTTTTTATCAAACTAATTCTGAACAAGCCTTTAACTTGTATAAAATTACCCGCGACTTTGCTAATTTAACTGGCAATGAAATTGTATATGATTTATATACTGGTACCGGGACAATTGCCAATTTTATTGCCAAAAATGCGAAAAAAGTAATTGGAATTGAATATGTTGAGGATGCTATTAAAGATGCTATTGAAAACTCAAAAACAAACTTAATTTTAAATACTGCGTTTTTTCCAGGTGATATAAAATTAGTATTAAATGAAGAATTTTTTGCTGCCCATGGTCGACCAGATTTAATTATTACAGACCCTCCCCGTGCTGGGATGGAAGAATCAGTAATAAGAGTTATTTTAAAGGCATTACCAAATAAAATTATTTATGTAAGTTGTAATCCAAGTACTCAAGCAAGAGACTTGGCATTAATGCAAGAACATTATGAGATTATTAAATCTCAAGCTTTTGATATGTTTCCGCAAACAGCTCATGTTGAGAATGTGGTACTTTTACAAAAAAAATTAACGAATCAAATATAAGCTAAACAAATGCTTTTTTGATAGTACATTTCGTTATATTTTATTTTACTATTTTTGTAATATAAATTCTTTTCATGCTTAATAAAATAAATATCATTATTAACGAAGTTGAAAACGCAATTGCTATTTCAAAAGAACAAGTTGAAGAATATCGAATAAAATGGTTAAGCAAAAAGGGTTCTATTAAAATCCTGTTCGATGAGTTTAAAGATGTGCCCAACGAATTAAAAAAAGAAGTTGGTCAACAATTAAATTTACTTCAAAATAAAGCACAAGAAAAAATTAATATATTAAAAGAATCATTTGATAATGAAGTGAGAGCTGAAATAGATGGTAAAATTGATTTGAGTTTACCAAATTTCCCTACTTTAATAAATGGGAGTAGACACCCATTATCTATTGTGAAAAACCAGATTATTGATATTTTTTCTCGTGTTGGATTTACTGTAAGCGACGGAAAAGAAATAGAAAACGATTGGTATAATTTTAGTGCTTTAAATACACCCGAAAATCATCCTGCTCGAGATATGCAAGATACTTTTTATGTTAGTTTGAATCCAGAAATGGTTTTACGTACTCAAACATCCAGTGTCCAAGTTCATATTATGGAAGACCAATCATTGCCTATCAGAACAATATCTCCTGGAAGAGTTTATAGAAATGAAGCAGTTAGCGCAAGAGCTCATTGTCAATTTCATCAGGTTGAAGGCTTATATATTGATGAAAAAGTTTCTTTTGCTGATTTAAAACAAACACTTTTATATTTTGCTAAAGAGATGTTTGGCGAAAAAACAAAAATAAGATTACGCCCAAGTTACTTTCCTTTTACAGAACCAAGTGCCGAAATGGATATTAGCTGCACTATTTGTAAAGGCAAAGGCTGTAATATTTGCAAACAAACAGGTTGGGTAGAAATATTAGGTTGTGGTATGGTAGATCCTCAAGTTTTAATCAATTGTGGTATCGACGAAAATAAATACAAAGGATTTGCTTTTGGAATGGGCATTGAAAGAATTACAATGCTTAAATATCAAATAAATGATTTAAGATTATTTTTTGAAAACGATATTCGTTTTTTAAAGCAATTTACTTCCGCATAAAATAAAGAACACTCATACATGCGATCATTATTTAGACTTGCACAATTAAAAAATATGCTCGAATTAGAGCCAAATGATTTGTTTTTAAATTATTCACTAGGGCTTGAAAATATGGCTCAATCAAATATTATTGAGGCAGAATTTCAGTTTAAAAAAGCATTAGATTTAAACCCAGATTATATTCCTGCTTATTATCAATTAGGTAAGCTTTTTGAAATAAAAAACAATGAAAAACAAGCTATTTTATTTTTTAAAAATGGCCTAGAAAAAGCTAAGTCAGTTAAGGACTTTAAGACAATCAACGAATTTGAAGAAGCGATTTTTTTGCTAGAAAATTAATTTTTAAATATATATTTATATTTTTATTTGGTTTTTTTATTGTGTAATTTTAAGAAATCTTATTTATGGTATCAAAAATTACAATTATATCATTTATTTTTCTTTTATTTTTTTCAAATCAATTAATAGCTCAAATTGATTTTCCAAAAGATAAAAATTATGAACCGTGCGCTACTGAACCTCCGAGTCAACAATGGGAAGATGAATTTCAACAATTAGTTCAGAAAATAAAAATAAACAATATATCTAATAAAGCACAAGCCCAAGTTTTTACAATTCCTGTTATAATTCACGTTATTCACGGAGGTGAGGCTATTGGAACCTATCCGAATTTAGCTCAAGGACAGTTAAATTCTCAGATTCAAGTTTTAAATAATGATTTCGGAGGAATAGGATATAACTCTGGAAATTATCCAGCCAATGCATTTGTAAATTATGCATCTAATCAACTTTTACCTCAAACTAATTTAGATATTTTAGGAAGAGTTATGATTGCTAATTGCAACTTACAATTTTGTTTAGCAACTTTAGATACCTCAGGAAATTTATTAGCAGAGCCAGGTATTGATCGTATTAATTATATTAATAAAGGTTGGACTAATCCAGGATCATTTTCGACGAATACAGCTTTAAAAAATTATATTGATGGAACTATAAAACCTCAAACTATCTGGAATGTATCAAAATATTTAAATATTTGGGTTACCGATAGAAGTAATTCAGGATCGCTTCTTGGATATGCAACTTTTCCGCCATTAAGTTCATTAACAGGCTTGCTCGGCTCATACGGTACTTCTACAACCGATGGTTTTTGGTGTTTATCTAAAGCTTTTGGTTCACAAGGAATTTTTCCTAATGGCACGTATTTAGCTGGTTATACTAGAGGGCGAGTAAGTTCTCATGAAATTGGTCATTATTTAGGGCTAAGACATACGTGGGGTGACGCTACTTGCGCCACAGATTATTGCAATGATACACCGCCTGCTAAATCAAGTAATTTTGGCTCTCCTAATTATCCTCTAAATGCAACAGGATCTAATTCATGTTCTTCTTCAGTTGATGGGAGTATGTTTATGAATATTATGGATTATGTTGATGATCCAGCAAAATATATGTTTACAACAGATCAATCAACTCGAATTCAAACGGCTATGGCCAATAGTCCTTATCGTAAATTTTTAGGTACACACAATTTATGTTCTATTTCTTCAATTGCTGCTTCAGCGCAATTTAATTTACCAAATAAATTTTGTGGCTTAGGAACAATAACACCAACTAATAATTCTTCTGGTACCCCTGTTCCAAACTATACTTGGTCTGTTTCAGGTGGCGCAATAATTAATTCTAATAATAATGTAATTATTCCAAGTATAACCTTTACAAGTGTAGGCAACTATACTATTACATTAATAGCAAATAATGGATCAACAAGTGTAATTTCAAAAACAATTTCTGTTTATCCAAATCCTATTTTAGTTATCAATTCACCAACTTTAGTTTGTTACGAAGATTTAGTTACAGTTTCTGCAACTGGTGGCAATTCATATGCTTGGTTACCATCTTTTTTTGTAGGACCTTCGTTTACTTATACTGCTTTTACCGATCAATCATACACATGTACAGCAACCAGTATTAATGGTTGCAAGAGTTCAGATTCTCTGAGTATTAAGGTAGTAGAATGTTTAAGTTTTACAAGCTCAAAAAATCAATCTATTTCAATTAACGTCTTCCCTAATCCAGCATCAACTCAATTGACAGTAAAAAATAGTAATCTATTAATAAAGGAAATAAATATTGAAATAAAAAATATAACTGGCCAAATAGTTTTAAGTCAAAAATTAAGTTTTGAAAAAAATAATCAAGAAGCATATATTAATATCAGCCAATTAAATAAAGGGATTTATATTCTTAACTTTAAAGAACAAAAAGGAAATTTGAATGGATTTAAACTTATTAAAGAATAAACTATTTATTTACTTCAATTAATAAGGCGTGTTAATTCTCGCCTTATTTTTTTTGCCTAAAATTAAAAAGCATTCAGATTTAAAACATAAAACTTTTTAATAATAATAGTTACCTTTATTTATTATGCGTATAATACTTACAACACTTAATGCAAAATATATTCATAGTAATTTAGCTATAAGACTTCTCTACGAATTAAATCATTGTCACAAAGGACTTGAATGGAAAGAATTTACAATTAAAGAACAATGGGATGATATAGCAGTATTTTGTTCTCAGTATGATGTTGTTGCTTTTAGTTGTTATATATGGAATATTACGCCCATTTTAGCCATCGCAAAAAAAATAAAAGAATTAAATTCAGATTGCAAAATATTATTAGGAGGTCCAGAAGTAAGTTACGAGTATGATAAAATAATCTCTCTTCCTTTTGTAGATTTTATAATTGTTGGTGAGGGAGAAACTCCTTTCAGCGAATTTCTTAATTCGTATCCAAATGTTGAAAATGTTCCGAGTTTAGTAATGAAGGATAATCTTAAAATTATTAAAAATACTTTAGCGCCTATTTTTGATTTAAATAATTTTGCGCAAAGTATGCCATATCAATTTGATAATTTAGAGGAGTTAAAAAATAAAGTACTTTATATTGAAACTTCTCGGGGTTGCCCTTATAAATGCGAGTTTTGCTTAGCAAGTTTGGATAATAAAGTTCGTTATCTTCCTGATAATAGCATAAAAAAAACATTGCTCTTTATGATGGAGCACGGAAAAGTCATAAAATTTTTAGATAGAACTTTTAATATTAAACGAGATTTTACAATAGATATTTTTAAATTTATTTTAAATCATCATCACCCTAATAATGTTTTTCAATTTGAAATAACTGCTGACATTCTTCATCCTGACATTATTAATTTTATTCATGAGAATGTGCCTAAAGGATTATTTCGTTTTGAAATAGGAATTCAAACAGTAAATCAAAAAGCGAATTTAGAAGTAAGTCGTAAACAAAATTTTGAAAAAACTAAACGTATTATTCAAGAATTAGATTATAAAATTGAAATGCATTTAGATTTAATTGTTGGGCTACCATTAGATTATTGGAAGGATATCAAATATAGTTTTGAAGAAGTATTTAAGTTATTTGCCCCTGAAATGCAATTAGGATTTTTGAAATTTTTAAAGGGAACAACCATGCGATACAAAGAAAAGCATGGTTTTATTTATGATCAAAAGCCTCCCTATCAAATTACTGAAAGCAACTATCTTTCAAAAGAAGAGTTAGCAAAAATTGTACAACTCGAAAATGCACTCGAAATTTATTGGAATGGAAAAAAAACAATAAATACATTAAAATATATAACCGAACAATATAGTGTGTTTGATTTTTTACTTGGACTTGGTATTTATTTTGGAACAAAAAAAGAATATCACAAATATTCGTTAACAGATGTGTTTGATATCATTACTCAATATGCTGAAGAAAATTATCCTGAAGATACTGTACTAAAAAAACTTATTGCAATTGATTATTATTTACACTTTAAAGTAAGACCTCAATCATTATACTTTAAAGGCCTTGAGAAAACTGAACAAAATAAATTTATAGAAAAAAAAAGGATTAAATTATCACAAATACAGATATATAGTTCTTCCTTTAGATTTTAATTTTTATTCGTTTTCACGAAATAATAAAATTAAACAAGAAAATAGTCATTTAATTATTCAATATTCAGGAATTGCTAAAGCAGAGGTAATTGAAATTTAAATTAATTCGCTGACGGTTTTATTCGTTTTTTAAATATTTTTTTAAATAAATGCTTTATTTGTTTACGAAAAATAAATCCAATTAATAGGTAAGGAACAGCCATTAAATAAAGTATGCCTGAATTTAAACCTCTAGCTATTGAATTTGGATTAGATTTTAAAGATGTTTCAGCAGCCTGCTTACACATTGCACACTGAGCAAATAAATCGGAATTAAAAATAAAATAATAATTACTAGATATGGTCGCATCGATTTTTTCATTAATTAAATATGCGACAAAGTTAATGCAATTTATAATACTAAAATAATCTTGTTGTATTTAATCACCTTTAAAATTAGGTTTTCGTTTCTCTAAAAATGCAGAAACACCCTCTTTTGCATCATTTGTAGAAAATATTTTACCAAACTCTTCTATTTCTACTTCAAAGCCATTTAATTTATTATTATACCCTGCATTAATCGATTTAATTGCAATTTTCACGGCATGAGGGCTCTTTGAAATAATTTTATCAGATATTTCAAAGCACTTCGACATTATTTCTTCTTGTAAGGTTAAGTGATTAACAAGCCCCCATTTATAAGCATCTTGAGCGTTAATTGAATCACCACTTGTAATCATTTCGAAAGCTTTTCCCTTACCAACCAGTTGAGCAAGTCTTTGGGTACCTCCATATCCAGGAATAAGACCTAAGCTAACTTCTGGTAAACCCACTTTAGCATTATCACTCATTACTCTTATATGGCATGCCATCGCTAATTCTAATCCTGCACCTAATGAAAAGCCATTTATTGCCGCTATAATAGGCTTACTGTAATTTTCGATAAAATTAAATATTTTAAAATGACCATTAGAACTTAATTGCTTTCCATGTTCTACAGACAAACCAGCAAGTTCAGAAATATCTGCACCAGCTACAAATGCTTTTTGACCCGAACCTGTAATGATTATAACACGAATATCATTTTGATTTTCAGCTCCTACTAATGTTTCATGAAGCTCTTCAATGGTATCTTTATTTAGTGCGTTTAATTTATCAGGCCTATTAATTGTTATAACCAACACCTTTTTACTAATTTCACAAATTATATTTTCTCTTTTTAATAACATTTTTTTTCTAACAAATATAAAATAATTTTACTTAGAAAATTTAGATGTTTAAATTAAATTTATTTTTTAATAAAATTATTGTGAATTTAAATAATTTGATAAATATGAACTCATGGTATAACAAGATTGTAATAAATATCCCCCAGTAGGTGCATCATAATTTAACATCTCTCCAATAACAAAATGATTAGAAAAAGATTTCAATTCAAAATGTGGAGTCAGTATTTTTAAATCTATTCCACCAACTGATGAGATAGCCTCATCAATAGGCCCAGTTTCTTTTAACTCAAGTTTAAAATTTTTTATAGCTTTAACTAAAAGATTTGGCATTATGAAAACCTCTTTACTTGTGTAATATTTTAAAAGTGATAATTGAGTGGGATTTAAGTTTAATAAAGTTAGTACTTGTTGGCTGTAGTTTTTCGTTTTTTTTATTGTAGTTAATTTTTTAAAAAGCACATCTTCTGATAAATTTGGCTTAAAATCAATAATTAATTCTGCTTTTTTATAGGCCTTTATTTGTTTTCTGATTGAACCGCTTAAGGGATAAATTCCTCCTCCTTCAATACCAAATCTTGTTAATACTACCTCTCCTAATTGCGATATTTTTCCTACCTTAAATGAACAGTTTTTAAGAGCCTTTCCTTCAATACGATTAATTAGCTCGGTAGGCCAATTAATTTTAAAAGCACAATTACTAGCTTCAAAAGGAAATGTTGGGATTCCTATATTCTCAAATTTTTTTAACCAACTCCCATCACTTCCAGTTACTCGCCAAGTTGCACCTCCCATACAGTAAATAAAATAATCACTTTTAACCGTAAATGTATTTTTATGATTTTTAAATAAAAGCGATTGGGTTAAATCAAAACCAATCCATTCGTGTTTCTTGAATATATTAATCTTTTTTTGCTGAATAATATTTATCAAAATATTTAAAATATCAATAGGTTTTTTTTCTTTATTAGGAAAAACTCTTCCACTACTACCTACATAAGTTTCAATACCTATTTTGTGTAACCAATTAATAAAATTTTTATTTGAAAATTTAGAAAAAGAGTTTTTAAAAAAAGAATGAGGAGAGTATTTTTTTATAAAATTATATGAACTTTCTGAATGTGTTAAGTTAAGTCCACCTCCGCCAGCAACTAAAAATTTACGACCTAAAGTTTTATTTTTTTCATATATAGATACTTCATATTTTTTTGTATCTAATTGGCAAGCTAAAAACAAAGCACAAGAACCACCTCCAACTATAACAATCTTTTTTTTCAAAAAAACTCAAAATTAAGAATTACTTATCTTATTAAAATAAGTATCGATATTTTTGAACATACTATTAAAAAATTGATAACGCTGAGTTGCTGAAATACCACTAATTAGATTACTTTTGATTTTTAAATTATGTACCCAATGTTCTGTTTCTTCACAAAATTCCGCATTATTTGTTGTTAAAGAATTCATAGTATTAAATGAGATGTAAGCATATTTTAAATCACCCATTGTGATAAAAATACAGTTAGTTCCTAAAATAACCTCGCTAAGATAAAGTGTAAAGTTATTTATATTATTAGTTTTTTTTCTTCCATCTTCTGCAAATTTCTTAATCATTTCAATCATTTTTTTATATTCATCTAATAATTCTAAGGCATCTATTTTATTAAGTATGCCAGTATCGAAATAAAACTTAATTTGTCTTAGTCCAGTATAAACAGTTGCTTCAGACCAGATTTCAATACTGGGAATATTTAAAAATATTTGATAGGATTCTTGAGTAATTTTAATAAGTTTTTTATCGATTTTACCAAATTCAAAATTAACTTTTTGATATCGAGGAATATTTAAAACACTTTTTTGCCAATAAAATAATTTAAACTCGGTAAGCTTATCCGAAAAAAAAGAGTAAAATACAGGAATATCTTCTGCTACATAGTAAATAATTTTATCTTCAACTTTATTTATACTTTCAAGCCGATTTCTTAAACTAGTAAGGTATTTTTCAAAATTTATTTCACTATCAGTTAGTTTTATGTATTCAAAGGTTACAGAATCATTCGAATTACCATAAATTTTATCAATGCTAATTTTGTGTTTTCGAGTAATTAAATAAATTTCCTCAAAAGTAAAATCAGTTTCACCTCTAATCCTTCTGTATGCACTATCAATACTTATATCTAATAAACATGAAATTTCTTCTGCAATTCCAATAGAAGGGGGTAGAATCTTTTTTAAACTAATAATAAAATTATTTTGAATTCTAGAAGATGAAGAAACTGATTTTATGATTTTTTTATTAGACATAAAATAGAAAATAATTTTATAAAGATATTAATGTTTTATAATTTTACAATATAATATAATCGATACCTTTTTAATATTAATTATTTAAATAATAATAAATAGGTTTTCATTTACTAATTGCTAAACCAAACATAAACCATTAAATTTATGGCCTAATGTTTTTTTAAATGCAATATATTAAAAACTATATTAACGGTAAATTATTAGATCCAATCTCTAAAAAATACCTTGATAATTTCTGTCCATCCACCGGAAAAGTATACTCTTTTATTCCTGATAGCGATGAGCATGATGTAGAAATAGCATATCAAGCTGCTCAGCAAGCATTTGATGGTTGGAGTAATACTCCAAAGGAAAAGCGAGCAAGTTACTTAATAGAAATTTCACGTTTAATTGAAAAAAACCTCGATAAATTGGCTTTAGCTGAGTCTATTGATAATGGAAAGCCCCTTAAACTAGCCAAAACAATAGATATTCCAAGAGCAGCAGATAATTTTTACTTTTACGGCACTGGTATTTTACACTTTGATTCACTTGCTCATAGTATGGAAAACTCTGCTATTAATTATACTCTTCGGCAACCTATTGGAGTTGCTGGTTGTATTTCTCCTTGGAATTTACCACTTTATTTATTTAGTTGGAAAATAGCCCCAGCTTTAGCTGCCGGTTGCACAGTGGTTGCAAAACCATCGGAAGTAACCCCTATGACTGCTTTTTTATTATCAGAAATTTGCATCGACGCCGGCCTGCCTCCAGGTGTTTTAAATATTGTTCATGGTTTGGGTAAAAAAGTAGGAGAAGCAATTGTCAGTCATCCGGGTATTCCTTTAATTTCATTTACTGGCGGAACAGCTACAGGTAAAACTATTGCGAGTATAGCCGCCCCTATGTTTAAAAAATTATCTCTAGAATTGGGTGGAAAAAATCCTAACATTATTTTTGCAGATTGTGATTATGAAAAAATGTTATCAAGCACCATGCGTTCTTCATTTTCAAATCAAGGGCAAATATGTTTATGTGGCTCTAGAATATTTATTGAACGAAGCATTTACGAAAAATTTAAATTAGATTTTATTTCAAAAACAAAAGCATTGTTAGTAGGAAATCCATCAGATGATAAGACTAATATTGGAGCAATTGTTTCAAAAGAACATCAGAAAAAAATACTCAGCTATATTGATCTTGCTAAAACTGAAGGGGGAAAAATAATTTGTGGAGGTAATGCAAAAATTATTGATGGTGATTTTGTAGGGGGTTATTTTATTGAACCAACTATTATTGAAGGATTAAAATATAATTGTCGATCTAATCAGGAGGAAATTTTTGGACCAGTAGTTAGTATTACTCCTTTCGATTCTGAAGAAGAAGCGTTAATGATGGCAAACTCAACTATATATGGTTTGGCAGGTATTGTTTGGACAGAGAATTTAACACGCGCTCATCGATTAGCGAATAATTTAAAAGCAGGTATTGTTTGGATTAATTGTTGGCTTCTTCGCGATTTAAGAACTCCATTTGGCGGCGTAAAAGCAAGTGGCGTTGGGCGAGAAGGGGGCTTCGAAGGACTTGATTTTTATACTGAATCAAAAAATGTTTGCATAAAGTTTTAAATTCATTTAAACCTACAAACAAAAAATTGTATTGAGTAATTTTTACGAAATATTAGGATTAAAAATAGGAGCAGACCGACTAGAAATAAAATCTGCATTTAGAAGATTAGCCAAACTTTATCACCCAGATAAAAATAATAAAGAAAAAGATAAATTTTCTTTAATTTTAAAAGCATACAAAACTCTATCAGATAATAGATTAAGATTAATTTATGATTCAAGATTAAATCATTCGAACAATCAATATAACGAAACTCTTTATAAAAAAACACCAAATAAAAACTGGAAGTTCGACGAAAGAGAATTAAAACGCCGACAGTATTATAACGACTACATTAAAAAGTATGAAAAACACATTAAGCCTATTCCTAAAACTGAAACTTTTAAAAGTTCATATAATGAGTATAAATATATTTTATTTGCAACACCTTTGGCTGTAGCTTTATTTTTATTAATTATGAAATTAGCTATCCCAGAAAATACTCTTCCAAAAAAAATATTACATCCAAAAAAAAATATTAATACAGCCACTAATTCTTATAATGTTAATCCAATTACAGACACTATTAATTTAAAAACAGACTAATCATGATAAAAAAAATTGAACATATTGGAATTGCAGTTTCTAGCTTAGAAAATAGCAACTTCTTGTTTAAAAAATTATTTGGTTTGTCACATTATAAATTAGAAAGTTTAGAAAGCGAAAGTGTAAGCACTTCTTTTTTTATGATTGGCGAAACAAAAATTGAATTACTTGAAGCAACAACACCAAATAGCCCAATCGCTAAATTTATAGAAAAAAAAGGCGAAGGGATTCATCATATTGCATATGCTGTTGATGATTTAGATTCTGAAATTAATAGATTGACTTTAGAAGGCTTTCAATTTATTAATAAACAGCCTAAAGATGGTGTAGATAACAAACGAATTTGTTTTTTGCACCCAAAAAGTACAAATGGAATTTTGGTTGAATTGTGCGAAGAAAAAACAAAATAAATTGATATAAATTTGTTTTTTATGCAAGACATTAAAATACACATTCAGAACGCCGATAATTCATTAACAACCCTAGTAGCACCAACCGATATGGGCTTAAACTTAATGGAGTTTTTAAAAGGAAATGATTATGACGTGATGGCAACTTGCGGTGGTATGGCTTTGTGTGCAACCTGCCATGTAGAAATAGTTTCAGGATTTGATTTATTATCTGAAATCACAAATGATGAATTTGTTATGCTCGATACATTACCAAATATAACAGAGCAATCTAGACTTTCATGTCAACTTTATTTAAATAGTAGTTTAAATAATGTTGTTTTAAGAATAATGGGCGACGGAGTGGTATAGCTTTAATCAAATTCATTATGACGATTCCAGATGCTTCCGCTAAAATTTTTTCCAAAAGCGAAAAAGGCATAGGCGGTTACGCCAGTATTAAATATAAGTAGATGAAAAAATGTGGCTGCTCTGTATCCGCTAAAGTATTCAGCTTTTTTATCGAGTGTGATTAAGGAAGTAGGTAAAATCAAATCAATTAATAAAGTAACTCCAATTAGAGTTAAAAATAAATTTTCAAAGCTTCGTAAATACCAAAAGCGTAATTTACGATGCCATTTTAAACGATTTCCCCACTGATGAATCAAAAAATAATTATTGCCATAAGTTTTTGCAAATAATAACGTCTCAGAGTCTTCTTTTTTCTTAAAAGAGCTAGCCGTTGATAATATCTTAAAATGAGTAAGTTCTTTTCCAAATCTAGCATTAAATTTTTTAATTTTTAAAATGGCCTCATTAGGAATATCATTAGCGTATTGCTTGCTATCCAAAAATTTTAGACGCAAACTAATACAAATCCATTTAATTTCTTGTAGAGTAAATACCAAATTGCTCGGCACATCTTCTTCGCTTACCAATTCGAAAGTAGAGTTGTATTGAACTAAATGTTCTAATATTTTTTTTTCAGAAAACAAATCAGCGCTTAAAATTCGATTTGCTTCTTTTATTAAGCTGTCTTCTTGCCCTTGCCTTTGAAGTCTATATTTATTGAGTTCTTTTTGAACGTTACTCTTTTCAAAATTTGGCATTACTTAAATTGTATAAAATGTTGATTATCTTGAATTTAATATGTTTTTAACAAATAATATCTATTATTGTTTAAAACACATATCATAGTCTTAGTAAAATAATTAAATATACTATAATTAATTTTTGAATTATAAGTGTAAATGGTTTGAGGAGATTGATTCTCCGTAAAATAAAGAGGCAGAATCATCAAATGTTTTTGTTAAATCAGTCGTAAAAAAACTTAGCGTTTTGTTTTTACTACATTCAATTTCAATCTCCGGATGTCGAATCAAATAATCTTTCAGTCCATTAGCAACAATTTTACCTTGCGATAGTAATTGAACCCTATCAGGTAAATAAGATTTTATTTTATCTTCAATTAATGGATAATGCGTGCATCCTAAAATTATTGCATCAATTGAGGGCTCTTGATTTAACAATTCTGAAATATTTTTTTTAATAAAAAAATCAGCTCCTTGAGATTTAAATTCATTATTTTCAATCAAAGGAACCCACATTGGACAGGCCTGTTGAAAGACATTGATTTTTGGAAAAAACCTTTTAATTTCAACTACATATGAATTTGAACTTATTGTGCCAGAGGTTCCTAAAACCCCCACGTTTCCTGTACGAGTATAATTTCCAATAATTTCTGTAGTTGGTCTTATTACGCCCAAAACTCTTTTATTTTTGAATAATAAAGGCAGGTCTTTTTGTTGAATGGTTCTTAGTGCTTTTGCAGAAGCAGTATTACAAGCCAAAATAACTAAACCGCAACCTTTATCAAACAAGTGTTTCAAACACTCTAATGTATAATCATAAACTGTTTCGAAACTTCTAAAACCATATGGTGCCCGAGCATTATCACCTAAATACAAATAATCGTATTGAGGTAATTCTTTTACGATTTCCTTTAATACAGTTAAGCCGCCAAAGCCACTATCAAAAATCCCAATGGGTTGATATATAGATTTTTTTTTCACCTCTTAAAGCACAAATCTAAGCAAAGATTAAGCTTTTTAATCCTATTTCTGTTAAAAAAACTACTTTTTATATCAAAAAAACCACAATAAAACGGCTATTTTTACGTTAATATTATTGTTTTGTTAAAAAATACTTTTCTATATCTTTTGAGTTTGGCTAGCCTTTTTTATCAAGCTCAATCTAATAAAATAAATTTTGTACAGAGGGAAATTGGTTTTTTGGGAGGTGGCTCATACTATATTGGAGATATTAATACTAAAGGCCATTTTTTAAATTCTCATCCAGCTGGAGGAATTTATTTTAGATATTGTAATACTTATCGAACTGCTTTTCGTTTTAGTTTAAACTATGGAGAAATTAGTGCTAACGATGCTAATAGTGATGATGCCAATCAAATAGAACGTAATTTAAATTTTTCTTCAAATCTATACGAATTTAGTTCAATCGCAGAATTTAATTTTGTTGAATACAGAATTGGCCACGAAAGACATAAATTTACAATGTTTCTTTTTGCAGGTTTATCGGCTTTTTATTTTAATCCAACAATTGACTTAGGCTTTGGTAAAGAATATTTAAGAAACTATAAAACCGAGGGTCAAGTCTCAACATACCCAAAAATTCAAATAGGCCTTCCTTTTGGTGTTGGAATAAAAATGAATATTGGTAAAAAAATCGGAATGGGTTTAGAATGGGGTCCAAGAAAAACTTTTACAGATTATTTAGACGACGTAAGCGGAATTTACCCCGAAACTCCTGTTTTTAACTCTAAGGGACTAAATTTGACTGATAGAACTATTGATAGCTCATCTTCATTAGGCAGTATGCGAGGCAATCCAAGTAATAAAGATTGGTATTTTTATTATGGGGTAACACTTAATTTTAAATTACCCGATCCTAGTAAAAAATGTCACGGAAGAGGGAAAAAGGAAACAATCAAAAGATTCAAAATTATATTTTAGCTATTATTTAATCTAAATAATACCTATTATATTTACTAAACAATATAGACAAATGTTAAGATTACCAATTTTAAAAACTTATAAATTATTTATTGGCGGTCAATTTTCTCGGACAGAAAGCGGTAGGTTTTATCAATTAAAAAATAAAAAAAATATTATTATTGCAAATGTATGTTTATCCTCACGGAAGGATTATAAAAATGCTGTAGTCTCGGCTCGAAAAGCATTTTTAATTTGGAGCAAAAAAAGCACTTTCAATCGAGGGCAAATTTTGTATCGAATTGCAGAGATGCTCGAAGGCAGAAAAACACAATTTATTAACGAACTTGTTTTGCAAGGAATTACATTAAAAAAATCAAAAGAAGAGCTAGATTTAAGTATTGATACTTTAGTTTATTATGCCGGTTGGTGTGATAAATATCAGGCGTTGTTTAGCTCTGTTAATCCTGTGGCCTCTTCTCATTTTAATTTTTCTGTACCAGAACCTACTGGATTAGTATCTGTTATCGCTCCAACTGAAACTGGCATTCTTGGTTTAATAAGTGTTTTAGCACCTATTATTGCTGGGGGAAACACATGTGTAGTTTTGGCCTCCGAAAAATTACCTCTTTGCTCTATTACTTTTGCCGAAGTAATAGCTACTTCTGATTTACCAGCTGGAGTTATTAATATTCTTACAGGATCAACCGATGAATTACACAGCCATTTTTCTTCTCATCTTGACGTAAACGCTATTGTGTATTGTGGAAATAATTCAAAGGAACAGAAAACTATTATGCAAAATTGCGCACTTAATGTAAAACGTTTTTTTAATTGGCATAAAGATTGGTTAAAAACCGAAAATAGAAACCCATACTTAATTTTAGATTTACAAGAAATTAAAACAACTTGGCATCCCATAGAAACCATTGGAATAAATAGTTCTAATTATTAATATTGTATTTATAAATATAAAATTTATTTTTTATTATTGTAAAATGAAGGGCAGTTAGCACATTTAGTTTTTTGAGAAGTACAAGTTTGAAATAAAACTCCCAAGAAAATCAAAAACAACAAAATAATTTGTTTTTTTAGCATAAATATTTAGAACAAATATAAAAGAATATTTTTGTAATTTTAAACCGAAAGCGTTTTTGCTTTCCATATGTTTATTTCATTTAAATCAAAATGATAATTTTTTGAAGTCATTTTTTTATATAGGTCAATACTTCATGCTTATGATGCGAGTATTTAAGAAACCTCAGAAATGGAGCGTCTATTATAAACAAATTATTTTCGAAATAGATAATATTGGTATATCCTCACTACCAATTGTTGCTATTATTTCTATATTTATGGGCGGTATCATTACTATTCAATCTGCTTTTAGTATTTCTAATCCTTTATTGCCATTATATGTATTAGGATTTACTGCTCGTGAAAGTATTATTTTAGAATTTAGTCCAACTATTGTTTGCTTAATTTTAGCTGGTAAAGTAGGTTCTAATATTGCCTCAGAAATTGGTGCCATGAGAATCACAGAGCAGATTGATGCTCTGGAAATTATGGGAATAAACTCTGCTGGATATTTAATTTTCCCCAAAATCATAGCAGCGATTATTATTTTTCCTATTTTAATTGCAATAAGTATGTTCTTAGGTATTTTGGGTGGTTATATTATGGGAGTTAGCGCTGGAGCATGTTCATCTTACCAATATATATATGGCATACAAACATATTTTGAACCTAATAAGTTATATTATTCTTTTACAAAAGTAGTAGTGTTTGCTTTTATTATTACCTCTATAGCTTCTTATTTTGGCTATAACACTAGTGGTGGCGCTTTAGAAGTTGGTAAAAGCAGCACAAAAGCTGTAGTATATAGCAGTGTATTAATTTTATTGTTTGGGCTAATCTTAACTAATATTTTCTTAAACCATTGATAGAAATAAAAAATATCAATAAAACATTTGGAGATCGTCATGTTGTTAAAGATGTTTCTTTTAAATTTCTTCCTTCTAAAACTAATTTAGTTATTGGCGAAAGTGGTTGTGGAAAAACTACTATTCTAAAACTTATGGTTGGCTTACATCAATTAGACTCTGGAAGTGTTTTATTTGATGGCTTAGATTTTCCAAAACTTAATCAAGATGATCAACAAGATATAAGAAAAAAAATAGGTATGTTGTTTCAAGGAGGAGCACTTTTTGATTCTCAAACTCTAGAAGAAAATGTTAGATTTCCCTTAGATATGTTTACTGACCTATCTATGAATGAAAAATTAGATCGCGTTAACTTTTGTTTAAATAGAGTTCAGCTCGTGGGCAAAAATAGATTATTTCCTGCAGAATTAAGTGGAGGTATGAAAAAAAGAGCCGCCCTTGCCAGAGCCATTGCTAATAATCCGCATTATTTATTTTGCGACGAGCCTAATTCTGGATTAGATCCAAAAACAGCTATCGTTATTGATGAATTGATAAAAGATATTACTCACGAGTATAATATTACCACTATTATCGTTTCGCACGATATGAATAGTGTAATTGAAATCGGAGATAATATTTTATTTATTCATAAAGGTGAAAATTATTGGACAGGAAATAAATCAGAAATACTTCACACAACTAATAAAGAGTTATTTAATTTTGTGTATGCTGGTGAATTTATGAAATCAGTTTTTAAAGTTCAAAATAAATAATTTATTTTTTATGTTTTTTTTAAATAATAAAAAACATTCTTGTTTATTAATCAAAAGAACAAGCTTAATTTTTGTTTTCTTTTTGTTAGCTTCAATTTTAAATTTAATAAAATCACAATATTGTTTTACCCCTGCAACTAATATTCAAATTTCACCTTCAGCTCAAACTCAAACAACAGCTGTATATAACTCGGGTCTACGAGCATTTAATTTTCTCGCAACTGCCGGTCTTTATTATAATTTTTCAACTTGTAATTTATCAATAAATGATACTTACTTAAGAATATATAATAGTGCATCCGGCGGTTCAATAATTTCCTTAAATGATGATAATTGTGGCTTGCAATCCAACATTAATTGGCTTTGCCCTTCAAATGGGGCTTATTCTATTCTTCTAAGTAAAAATTTTTGCTCGAGTTTAAGTTCTGATACCAGAATGTCTTACTCAACTGCAATTTTATCTCCACAAGATCCATGCAATAATATAAATTCAATTTTTTGTGAAAATATAATGTCTTTTTTATTAGATACTGGTTCAGGTTTTTGGAATAATCCGGGTGCTTTTTTGCAACCAGGAAATGAAGTAGTTTATGCTTTTACTCCAACCGTAAGTGGCCAGTATACTATAAATATTTTTCACACTGGAGTTGGAAATATTTCTTTATACGACGCTTCATTATGCAGTTCCTCGGGATGGAATTATTTAAATTATTCAGGAGCATCTTTAACTTCTACTTTTTCTACTATTGTTCAATTAACAAATGGTCTTACACGCTATTTTCTAATTGACGACGACGATATAAATTTAAGTAATGGAACTATTGAGTTAATTTGTCCAAATGGTTTTGTAAATTCATGTACTCAATTAAATTACGGTTCATCGCAAGCAAATAGTCCTTCTGATGAGGAAATATTTAATGTTACTATAGGCACTTTAAATAATACGAGTAATTGTAATTCAATTGCTCAAGGACAAGGCTCTATTAAAAATCAATACAGTAATTATACTGGCTCTGTAATAGCCCCCGCCCTTACCTTAGGTAATACATATTCAATTTCAGTTACATTAGGGGAGTGTAATACCAATACATATACAGGAGGAACTTCGGTTTATATCGATTATAATTCAAATGGGATTTTTACAGATCAAGGAGAAAATGTATGGAATATTCCAAATTGTAATTTTTCTTTTGCAGGAACTACCTATAGCTCAAATATATTAATTCCACCTAATACAACCACAGGCTTTAAACGTATGAGAGTAATTGCATCTTATTCAGGTCTAATTGCTCCAACAGCACCTTATACCTACGGAGAAACAGAAGATTATTGTGTCGAAATAAAAGCGATTCAAGCATCTATCACTTCTCAAAGTCAAATCGATTTAAAAGTCAAGACTTATCCAAATCCTACATCGAGCTCAATTAAGGTTTTGTTAGAAAATAATCGTGATTATAAAATTTTAATTTTAAATATTTTAGGCGAGGTTTTATTAACTAATGATGCAGAGTATTATAATACAATTGATTTAAAAAACTTTGAAAATGGTTTGTACTTTTTAAAAGTTTTAGATAATAATTGTACCTTATTTTCAACTCGAATTGTAAAAAATTAAAAATAGCTTCTAAATATACTTAAAAAATTTTATTTAAGTTTCTTCTTGTATTTCTAACCAACGTGTCGATTTTCGATCTAATAAATTATTAATACGCGCCGCCTCATCACTCAATTCTTTAATTTGAGAATAATCTTTAATATCCGAAGTTAATTGTAATTCCAATTCTTTTTTTTGTTTTTCTAATTTTGGAATTTCTATTTCCAATTCATCTAATTCACGCTGTGTTTTATAGGATAGTTTTTTGTTTGTTGTTTCTAAAAAGGTATTTTCTTTATTTTTAATATTTAATTTAGTTATTTCTTTTTCTAATGAAGGAATAGGCTCATTTTTTTGATTGCCCTTCCAAGTTCTGTATTCAGTATAATTACCAGGGTAATCTTTAATAGAACCATCTCCCTCTAAAACAAAAGTGTGATCAACTAATCGATCAATAAAATAACGATCATGCGAAACAATTAAAACACAACCCTTAAATTCTTCCAAAAAATCTTCTAAGGTTTGTAAAGTAACAATGTCTAAATCATTGGTAGGTTCGTCTAAAATTAAAAAATTTGGATTTTTCATTAACACCGTTAATAAAAAAAGTCGTCTTTTTTCTCCACCACTTAATGTATGGGCATAGCTAAATTGAACATTAGGCGGAAAATTAAAACGAGTTAATAAATGAGATGCCGACAAGCTCGTACCATTAGCTAAAGGAATATGTTCGGCAATATCTCGCACTATTTCAATAATACGTTTATCATAATTAATATGCATTCCTGCTTGAGAGTAATAGCCAAAAACAATGGTATCTCCCAACTGAACTTTGCCTGTATCAAGTTTTTCTTTTCCTTGAATGATATTTAGTAAGGTTGTTTTTCCCGTCCCGTTTTTACCTACTAAACCAATTTTTTCGCCCGGAATAAATGTATAGGTAAAAGGGTCACTTAAAATTACTCTACTTGGAAATTTTTTTGTAATACGATGGAGTTCTACAATTTTAGAACCCATCCTTTCCATTTTCACAGTTAATTCAATCTTTTTTTCAATACGTTTTTGTTTTGCCTTTTTTTCTATTTCATAAAAAGCATCTACCCTCGATTTTGATTTTGTTCCTCTTGCTTTTGGCATTTTTCGAACCCAAACTACTTCTTTTCGATATAAGTTTTTAGCCTTATCAATTTCTGAATTTTTTATTTGCTCACGCTCAGCTTTTTTTTCTAAATAATAATCAAAATTACCTTTGTATTCATATAATTCGTGATTATCAATTTCGATAATTTTATCACATACCTCATCTAAAAAATAACGATCGTGGGTTACCAATAAAATACTTAATGACGAATCTTGTAAATAGTTTTCAAGCCATTCAATCATATCAATGTCTAAATGATTTGTGGGCTCATCCATAACCAACAAGTTAGGCCTATTAATTAAGGTTAAGGCCAAGGCAACTCGTTTTTTTTGACCACCAGAAATAGTTCTAATAATTTGAGAGGTATCTTTTATTTCAAGCCGAGTTAGAATTTCTAAAATATTTTTTTCGTAATCCCAGGCATCTATCAAATTCATTTCGTTAAGAGCGGCTTCCATTCTATCAGCAAGATGATCGCTCGAATCGGTTTCGCTTAACCTAATTATTTCATCATAATTTTTTATACATCGCACAAATTTATTATCAGCTGTATCAATTAATTGTTGTATGCTTAACGATTCATCAAATGTGAAGTTTTGATCTAAAAAGCCAACAGTAATATCTTTTCTAAAAATAGCTTCACCTTCATCTGCAATTTCTATTCCTTTTAATATTTTAAATAGTGTTGTTTTCCCAGATCCATTTTTTGCTACCAATGCCAATTTTTCTCCATAATTAATGCCAAAACTGATTTTATTAAAGAGAATTTTAGTGCCGTAAGACTTAGAAAGATTATTGATTGAAAGTAAATTCATAGCGGCAAAGGTAAGTAATCATTTGCTAAGAAATAAACATCTTTTAAGATGTAAAAAACCATTCAGATTAGTCTATACAGATGTAATAACAATAATAAGGATAGGTTATTTATCAATAAAGAAATTTAAACTTTAAAGAAACAAAAATTCTATGTTTTATTAGATAAAAAAAGAATAAAAATAATTAAAAACGATTTTTTTAATTTAGCTGACTGTAATTTTTTGAGGTTAATTCTACTCCTTGCTCGTCCCAGTTAGTCCAAACCCCAGTTTTTTGTCCTTCATGTAGTTCGCCAAAAACAAATACAACCAAAAACAACTTTACTATATTTTTCATAAATTATTGAGTTTAATAGGTTTAACAATTATTTTCTTATACAAAATTGTTAAATTAATAATTTAGAAACAATAGAGTAATAAAAAGATAATAAAAAGTTACTTTCAGAGACGAATCTAGATTGACTTAGGTTTATATAAATTTAAGAATAATTGAGATTAAGCTGATTTTAGCAAGAAATAAATAGCTAAAAAATAGGGTGTAATGTTAAATCAGAAAATGAAAACAAATTATTTGATTTTATTTTTAGAGGAGTATATCCAATACTAACAATTGAAATTGAGTAAATTTCGTTCGATTTTAAAGCCAGCTTATAATTTCCATCTAAATTCGAATAAAAGATTTCTCCGGTTTCTTGAATTAAAATTTTTGCTCCCACAATAGACTGGCTATATGAATCGGTAATTTTTCCAATTATTACTTTTTCTGCAACTTTATCTTTGTCATTATTGCCCGAAAAAGACAATAGATGTAAATTTAAAATAAAAAATATATAAAATAATTTTTTTCAACATACCTGAACCATACATTAAAGTCATTTAAAATATTAACTAAATATTATTAAATTGTTAATTACTAAAAATTCACTAAAAAATTGGCATATAATTAAATTTAAAACCAGTTTAATATTTTTATCTTTATAATTATGCGTATCGATATTATCAGTGCAGTGCCAGATTTAATGACGAGCTCTTTTGGACACTCGATTCTTAAAAAGGCCATTAAAAATAAATTAGTAGAAGTTAATTTAATTAACCTACGAGATTATGCTATAAATAAACAAAAACAAATAGATGATTATGCCTTTGGTGGAGGCGCGGGTATGGTTTTAATGATTGAGCCTATTGATGCCTGTATTATAGATTTAAAATCGAAACGAAGTTATGATGAGGTTATTTATATGAGCCCTGATGGCGAACTTCTAAACCAAAAAGTTTGTAACCAACTATCTTTGTTAAAAAATATTATTATTTTATGTGGTCATTATAAAGGTGTTGATGAGCGAGTTCGAGAGCATTTAATTACCCGAGAAATAAGTGTTGGAGATTATGTTTTAAGTGGAGGTGAAATTGCTGCCGCCATGTTAAGCGACGCTGTTATCAGATTATTGCCAGGTGTATTAAACGACGAGACATCAGCCCTAAGCGATTCGTTTCAAGATGATTTATTAGCCCCACCAGTATATACCCGCCCAGCAGAATATAAAGGATTTAAAATACCTGATATTTTAATTAGTGGCCACACGTTAAATGTTGAAAAATGGCGACATCAAAAAAGTTTGGAAAGAACAAAACAACGAAGACCAGATTTATTAAAATAAAAACTTTTATACCTTTACTTAATAGTATTTAGCTAAAATATTCAATTATAATAATCTTTTTTATTTTACTCTTCATGAATTTAACTATTGGATATTCGCCTTGCCCAAACGATTGCTTTGTTTTTGATGCCCTTGTGCATAAAAAAATTGATACTCAAGGTTTAAATTTTGAAGTAATTTTGGAGGATATAGAAACTTTAAACAAAAAAGCCTCAGAAGGCCAATTAGATATTACAAAACTTAGTTTTCATGCCTATGTTTATAATTTAAAACAATATATATTATTGCGTGCAGGCAGTGCTCTTGGCTTTAATTGCGGGCCCATCTTAGTTACAAGCGCTAAATCGAAATTTAAAAATTTAGATAATATTTCAGTGGCTATACCCGGAAAGCTTACTACAGCAAATTTTTTACTCTCATTAGCTTATCCTAATTTAAATAATAAAATCGAATATACTTTTTGCGATATTGAAGAGGCTGTTTTGAAAGGAGAAGTTGATGCCGGTTTAATTATTCACGAAAATAGATTTACCTACAACGAAAAAGGCTTAGTTAAAATAATTGATTTAGGCGAGTATTGGGATTCTCTGATTCAAGCCCCTATTCCATTAGGAGGCATCTTCATCAAAAGAAATTTAGATAAATTTCTTCAACAAAAAGTAAATCAACTAATAAAAAAAAGTGTAGAGTTTGCATTTCAAAACCCCGAAAGCTCAATGCAATATGTAAAACAAAATGCTCAAGAAATGAACGAGGAGGTAATGAAAAAACACATTAATCTTTATGTTAATTCTTTCTCTTTAGATTTAGGCGATATAGGCATTAATGCAGTTGAATTAATGTTTAATAAAGGGAAAGAATTAAAGCTTTTTGATTTTGAAACTAATCAACTAATTATTGATTAATTTCTTATCCATTTTTGAAAACAGTAATCAAATTTATTTTTTTCATCGGCTTCATGGCATTCTTCCCAAACCAAATTAAATTGCGATGTATCAATTTTCGAAAAAAATGTATCGGCATCAAATTTGTGTTTTACTATTGTTATATATAATTCTTTAATCATAGGCATTGCTAAAGTATAAATTTCGGCACCTCCTATCACAAAAACTTTTTCGTCAATAATGTCGCTTATTGCAGCATTTAAACTTAAATAAGTATTTGCCCCTTCTATTTTGAAATCTTCATTTCGGGTAATGATTATGTTTTTTCTTCCAGGTAATAATTTGCCAATGCTTTGGTAGGTTTTGCGACCCATAATAATAGGACAGCCCATTGTGGTTTGTTTGAAAAATTTTAAATCGGCAGGTAAATGCCAAAGTAATTGATTGTTTTTTCCTATTGCATGGTTTAGGTCGATGGCAACAATTGCGGCAATTATCATATAGTAAAAAATTAAATTTTAATTACAACAAACCTATTCAATTAACTTTATTAGCGCAATAATATTTTTAAAAGGTTAATATCTTTAGTACAAAAAAAGATGGCTCATTTTATGGCTAATAACTAATTTTTTTTAGATTTACATTTATGCAAGGTAAATTACTTATTGCTCACCCTCTATTAAACGATAGTTTTTTTAATCGTTCGGTGATATACCTTACTGATTATAGCAGAGAAGGAGCTATTGGATTTAGTTTAAATTTTAAAACAGATTTTAATTTAAGCGATATTAAACCCGATATAAATAATGCACACTTCCCTATTTACGAAGGAGGCCCTGTTGCTAAAAACGAATTGTTCTTTTTACATACTTTGGGTTCGCAAATAAGTAATGCGTCTAAAATAAATAATTACTTTTTTATTGGAGGCGATTTTAATGAATTAACTTTTTTAATCGAAAAAGGTAAAGTAAAACAAAATCAAATTCGTTTTTTTGCAGGCTATAGCGGTTGGGACGAGAACCAATTAGACCAAGAAATTAAAAATAAGCATTGGCTTATAAATGCCCCCAGCACCGCCGCTTTTTTTGGAAATGCCACCGAAGATTTATGGAAATTGCAATTAACAGAAATTAAAAAAACGTATGGCATTTTTGGAGAGTTTGGATTTGATCCTTATATGAACTAAGTCAATTTTTATTTTAATCCAACATTCTCTTTTAGCAATATTGGAATTTTTTTCTTTATGTAAAATCGACCAACATATAAATCGCCTTTTAATTCTATATTTCTTTTAGCAGAAATACCTGATATTAATTTCATAATATCCATTAAATCTAATTGCTTAAAGTCACTTTTAAAATTAAATTCATAGCTCTTTTCTGAGTTGGCCTCTATAAAAACTTTTTCGATGAGCTTGGTTGACCCTATATCTATTCCTTCATATTTAACATCAAATTCACCACTGTAAATATAACCACCAATCCAATTAGGGTTTTTTATTTTTATTGAAACAGTGGCATCTATGCCTTGTAAATTAATTTTGTTTATTTTAAACCCACTTATTCCATCACATTTTATTTCTTTAAAATTAACACAGCTAGATATTAATATTAAACAAATTAAAATTACAGCTATTTTAATTTTTATCATTAATTTATGATTTATTATTAATTTATAAATCAATAAATACAAGTCATAGTTAACTTATTTAAATTAATTTGTTTTTAGTTTTTTTTATTTGATAGTTCAGTAAAGTATTTATAAAATAATGGAATTGTTTCTATTCCTTTATAATAATTAAATAAGCCATAATGTTCGTTTGGCGAATGTAAACCGTCTGAATCTAATCCAAATCCAAATAATATACTATCTAATCCTAACTCTTTTTTAAAAAGTGCTACAATTGGAATGCTACCTCCGCCTCTGGTTGGCAATGGTTTTTTACCGTATGTTTCTTGCATAGCTAAGCTTGCCGATTGGTAACCAATGCTTTCTGTACCCACAAAAACTGGTTCTCCGCCATGATGCGCTTTTACTTTTACTTTTACAGATGCCGGTGCAATGCCCTCAAAATATTTTTGAAATAATTCTGATATTTTTTGTGAGCCTTGATTAGGCACTAATCGCATACTTATTTTTGCAAAGGCTTTTGATGGCAAAACTGTTTTAGCGCCTTCGCCTATGTATCCGCCCCATATCCCATTTACATCTAATGTTGGTCTAATACCTGTTCTTTCGATGGTGGTATATCCTTTTTCTCCTTGTTCTTTTTCAATATTTAAATCTTTTTTAAAATCTTCTAAATTAAATGGAGCCTTTGCCATTTCACTTCTTTCAAAATCACTTAGTTCACTCACATCATCATAAAATCCAGGAATGGTAATGTGATTATTCTCATCATGACAACTGGCAATCATTTTGCATAAAATATTTATTGGATTAGCAACTGCACCGCCATAAACACCACTATGCAAATCTCGGTTAGGGCCAATTACTTCAACTTCCATGTATGATAAGCCCCTTAATCCAGTATCAATACTTGGCGTATCGTTCGCGATTATAGATGTATCCGAAATCAAAATAACATCGCCTTTTAATCTATTTTTGTTGGCAATTATCCACGGCCGTAAATTTGGTGAGCCAACTTCTTCTTCGCCTTCAATCATAAACTTAACATTACATGGCAATGTATTTGTTTTCATCATAATTTCGAATGCTTTTATGTGCATATACATTTGACCTTTATCATCACAGGCGCCGCGAGCAAATATTGCACCTTCTGGATGTATATCAGTTTTTTTAATTATGGGTTCAAATGGTGGCGAATCCCAAAGATTAATTGGATCGGCCGGCTGAACATCGTAATGCCCATATACTAAAATTGTAGGCTTTGATGCATCTATTATTTTTTCACCATAAACTACCGGATAACCATTTGTAGCTGATATCTCAACTAAATTTGCTCCAGCTTCTATTAAACGATTTTTAACCGCTTCGGCAGTTTTAATCATATCGTTTTTATGTTTACTATCAGCGCTAATAGAAGGGATTTTTAATAAATCGATTAATTCGTTTAAAAAACGCTCTTTGTTGAGGTGTAAATAATTGGTGATGTTTAATTTCTCCATAAATTTTTAAAAAGCTAAATTACCCTTTTGAATGTAAATTGAAAAGAAAATATCTTAAATATATTTGATTTCTTTTCTCAATCAAATAGATGAATTGTTTATGTTTACAAAAAATTAATTGGGATTTAAATAAAATTATATTGTGAAAAAAAATGTTTTTTATTTATTTATTTTTTGGTCTATTTGTATTTCTGCCCAGCGTATTTCTAATTTTATAACTTTTCAAGTCAATCAGGTAGTTTCTTTAAATTTTACTTTATTAAAAGGTAGTAGTTGTAATGGTTTTTCTGTTTTGTATTCTTCTGATTCTATAAATTTTAATATCATTTATGAAGACCCAACTATATGCGGAAATTCTATTGATGATGAACCAAAAAGCTGGATTCATAGCAACCCTTTAATTAATCAAATAAATTATTATAAAATACAACTAAATCCAGGCGAAACGTCACCTGTAAATAGAATATTTGTAAACCAAATTAATAAAACTAATATGATTATTTTTCCGAATCCAATTTCAAATACTAACGATTTAATAAACATTAAAATTATTGATACAAAAAGTTTGCAGTTTATTGGTTTTATTTATGATCAGTTTGGTAAATGCATACAGAGTATTGGGCCACAATCAACATTAAATAATACAATATTAAAAATTAACGAATTATCAAATGGCTTATATCTAATTAAGCTAAATGATGGATATAATTTATATTCAACTAAATTTATAATTCAAAAATAAATGGAAGTTAGGGCAGACACGTATTTATGGGCTATTAGAATTTATAAATCGCGAACACTGGCCTCGGAAGAGATTAAAAATGGAAAGGTAAAATTAGATGGTAAAAATTTTAAACCTTCGCATGTTGTTAAAGTTGGAGAAGTTTATAGTATGTCTATTGGTAATGATAAAACAGTAATTGAAGTGTTAAGTTTATTAGAAAAAAGGAAGAGTTATGAAATAGTAAAAGCACATTATATAAACCGTTCGCCTATTATAAATAAAAAAGAAACTCAAAACTCAGCATTTTTTGTTTCAATAAAAAGAAATAAAGGAAGTGGAAGGCCAACAAAAAAAGACCGTAGAGATATTAGTAATTTTGAAGAAATTTAATTTTATAAAAAATTATTTTTTTATTTCATTCATTTGATCTTCTAATAATTTAATTCCTTCTGTGAAGCTATGTGGTTGATATCCCAATTCAATGATTGCTTTATCAATAATAAAACCTGTAATTGGAGGGCGTTTGGCAGCTTGTTTAATGTCGTTAGATTTTGATGGTTTAATTAGTGATTTATCTAATTTATAAAAGTCTGCTACTAATTGAGCCATTTCTAAAATGCTATAAAAATTTTTTCCAGAAATGTTATAAATACCTTGTGCTTTTTTTTCAGCAATTAAAATACAACCATCTGCCAAATCTTCGACTAGTGTTGGTGTTCTAAATTGATCATCAACTACATTAATAAATTTACCTTGTTCTAAATTTTGTTTTACCCACAAAACGATATTGCTTCGACTCATATTATCAACAATACCATAAACTAAAACAGTACGAACAATTGCCCAATGTATTGCGCTGGCTTGAACAATTTTTTCGGCCTCTAATTTACTTTCGGCATAATAGCTGAGTGGATTTGGTTTTTCGTTTTCGTCCAATGGTCCATGCGTACCATCAAAAATAAAATCGGTACTTAAGTGTATAAATTGTGGACGATAGTTTAAATTTTCTTTTTGTAATTTCTCTAATAAATTAATTTGATACTCAACAGATGTTGTATTCATTAACCAACAAGCTTTTTTTTCGGTTTCGCATAAATCAACATTAGTCATGGCAGCCGTATTAATAACTATATCAGGTAAATGTTTTGTAAAAACCGACCTTATATTTTCTTCATCAGTAATGTCTAAAGTTTCAAAATCATATCCGTTTTGTTTAACTAAGCGATTTTCTCCTCGGGCAGTTGCAATACAATTTATGCCTAATTTATCACTTAGTTTATAAACTAATTTTTGGCCTAATAAGCCGTTTGATCCTGTAATTAATATTTTCATTATAAAAGCAATCGTTATTTTTTTAATTTTAATTTGGCGCTTTGTTCTAATTGTTTAAACCACTCTTTGCCATATTTTCGTATTAAGGGTTCTTTTAAAAATTTATAAACTGGCACATCTAATTTCTTTCCGCATTCGCAAGCTGGTGAGCAGATGTCCCATTTACTATAATTAACGGCATCGTAACCTTTATGTTTTGTAATTCTAATTGGATAAAGATGACAACTGATTGGTTTTTTCCAGTTTATCTTACCATCATAAAAAGCTTGTTCAATAGAACATTTAGCAATTTTATTTTCATCAAAAAAAACAAAAGCGCATTCACCGCCCTGGCTAACCAGAGTAGTGGTATAATCTCCGTCAGAATCAATAACATAAGAACCATTTTTTTCTATTGCTTTAATTCCTTTTTTAACCATATAAGGTTTTACTTTTTCTAAAACTGATTCTAAAATTTTTAGTTCTTCGGTTTCTAGAGGGGCGCCACTATCTCCAGTAATACAGCATTGGCCTTTACAGGCATTTAAATCGCATACAAATTTTTTATCAAGTACGTCTTCACTTATTAATGTTTTATCAATTGCAATCATTTTTTTTCTCCAGTATTAAAAAAAATAAAAAATCATTAAGTTTTTTCAGCCTTTAATGTATTTAAAAATTCAATACGCATTTAAATAGATTATTGATTTTTATAATCAATTAACAGTTAATTAAAAAAAAACTAATCATTAATAAGTATTAAATAAAAAAAGGTTTAGATATTCTAAATTAAATTAAATAATATTTCCAAAATTATTTTTGTAATTTTATTAAAATTAAATGTAACAAACAGAAATTAGAATGGATGAAATAAAAAATAAAGTATCAGAAAGTGGCATCGTTACCATTGATTTAGAAAACTTTTATGTTGAAGGCGAGAGAGTTATTTTTGATATAAAACAAGTTTTGTTTCAGGGTTTAATATTAAAAGAAAAAGATTTTAGAGAATTTATAAAGTCAAATGATTGGAGTTTTTATCAAAATAAAATTGTTGGAATTTGTTGTTCTGCCGATGCAATTGTTCCAACTTGGGCATACATGTTGCTTTCTATAGCCATAGAACCTTTTGCAGCTAAGTTATTTTTTGGAACATTAAATGATATTGAAAATTTTTTATTTATCGAAAAAATATCACAATTAGACATCAAAAAGTATATTAATGCCCGAATTGTAATAAAAGGTTGTGGCGATAAATTTGTGCCAACAAACGCTTATGTTCAACTTAGTGCTATGCTTAAACCAATTGCTAAAAGTATTATGTTCGGAGAGCCGTGTAGCACAGTGCCACTGTATAAAGCAAAAAATTAGATTTCAATTTTTTTAAAGATATATCCTAAATTTGAGAAATGACTTAAAAATAATGGCAAGGTATATTTTAAATTATTTTTTGATTTAACACTATCGTGGAATAAAACAATACTACCGTTTTTAGTATTTTTAATTGTAGTATTTAAACAAGTTTTTTCTGATATTTTTTCGTAATCATAACTAATAACATCCCACATAATTAATTTATAATTTTTTACCAAAAGCTGTTTGTATTGCGATGGCTTTAATCTGCCATAAGGCGGCCTAAATAAATTATTTTTTACTAAAAGTTTGCAGTTTTCAATATCTTTTAAATAATCTTCGGTTGATGTTGAAAATCCTCTAAGGTGATTCATAGTATGATTTCCTACTCCATGACCTTGAGCGATTATAGTTTCAAAAATATCAGGATGTCGTTTGATGTTTTCTCCAACACAAAAAAATGTAGCTTGAGCATTAAATTTGATTAATTCATCTAAAACCCATTTTGTAATTTCTGGAATTGGGCCGTCATCAAAAGTTAAATAAATAATTTTATCTTTTCTGTTATAATTCCAAATTGCTTTAGGATATATTTTTTTATATAAAGCCTTTGGTTGAATAAGTATACTAAAAGACAATTTATTTTAATTAATAAATTTATAAATAGGTTTAGGGTTGAGATTCCTCTTTAGGTGGCTCTAAATCTTCAGCAGTCATCACATTCGAAATTCTTTTTATAAAGTCTTTCGAAAGATCATCTTGTTTAAACTGGTCTGCTAAACTTGTTAAACGTTTTAAAATTTCTTTCGCTTGGCCCATGTCTCTTCCATATGCCATTTTACGATTTGACTCCTGAGAATTATAAACTCTTAAATCTCCTTCAAAAATATCAAATAATTTTTTTGCTAATTTATTTGCAGTTTTAAAGTCTTTTAATTGATAATAAACTCCACAAATAGTAAATACAGTTGCATCGTAAGGAATATTTTCGTCAGGCATAACGCTTAAACATTTATCTAAAACTTTTTTTGCTTTATCGTTTTTTCCTTCGCTAATTAATGCACTTGCTAATACTCCCATTTGCATTCTTAAATTACCAGTCATTCTAGCACTATTCTCATCTAAATTAACACCTTTTTTATCCATTCCACCCCACAAAAATTTATTCATCATGTTATCATACATCACTTCAGTGTTTACCCTTCCTCCTTGCGAAACTTCAGATGGATCTTGCTTTATAGGCACAAAACGATAGGCTAGACCTTCTAGTTGAAAATAATCTTTTAAGCCAACATAGGAGTCATCTCCTGTTGTAACAGCGAAATAAATTGGACGCTTCCAATCGTTATTGGCAATTAAATCTAAAACTAATAAATCATTTTTAGCTATATAATTTCTCCCTCCTAAATCCCATGTAATTTTTTTACTCAATCTTTCTGCATCTTTTACTGAAATTACTTTTTGATTCATCACTTGCAAACTATCAATAGTTATATAAAATGATTTTGTTGGCGACATATCAATTAAATCACCATTATTATCGTATTTTGTGTTTGGATCATCGCTAATCATGTATTTAATAGCTGTTTTTAATTCAACTGGAGTTGGATTTTGACCGTTTACAATAACATAAGATAATTTTTCTGCGTCTAATTTTTCTTCAGGTATTGAAAATGGAATAGGTTTACTATCGTATGCCGCTCGGCGCATTTGTTTAATGTACCAATCGGTTTGTAGTAAACTTAAATTACAAACTCGTACATCTGTTCTTATACCCTCTACCTCTTGCGCATACCATAAAGGAAAAGTATCATTATCGCCGTTGGTAAATAAAATTGCATTAGGCGCACAACTTTGTAAATAATTAATGGCACAATCTCTCGAAAGTGTTCTTTTCGACCGATCGTGATCATTCCATCCTTCTTTGGCCATGATGCCTGGTACTATAAGACATAGGGCCGAAGAGCCAATGGTAATTCCCACAGAAGTAGATTTTTTACTTAAATAATCGTAAATAAATAATACACCAAAGCCGATCCAAATAGCAAAAGCATAAAAGCTACCTGCATAAGCATAGTCTCTCTCTCTCGGTTGGTAAGGCGATTGATTCAAATAAATTACAATAGCTAAGCCCGTTAGTAAAAAAAAGCTTAATACTACCCAAGCATCGGGTTTGTTTCTTTTAAAATGAAAAAACATTCCTAGTAAGCCTAGTATAAAAGGTAAAGCATAAAAATGATTGGTAGCAAAATTATTTTTATCACGATAAATAACATTTGCTGTATCAGTATCCATTCTAAAATCATCAATGGGTTTTATTCCCGAAATCCAATTCCCATCCATATTATTTCCGGTAGAACCCTGAACATCGTTTTGTCTTCCAATAAAATTCCAATAAAAGTAACGCAGATACATGTAATTTATCTGATAAGAAAAAAAGTAGGTTAGGTTTGCCATCATAGTTGGAATTTCGACGGTTTCGGGCTCTCCATCGCGACCTTCCATTACTTTGTTTTTATGATTTTTTTCTACATTGCCCCAATATTTATAACCAGTTTCGTGGTGTGATTGACTGCTCCACATTCGCGGGAATACGGTACAAAATTCTTTTTGATATTTCGGCATTGAATTCTTACGAGAATCAACTAATTTATAGTTTTGATTAATTTTATCTTTTGCATAAATTGGGCTTCCATTTCCAAATTCGTTGCGAGGGGCTTGTGGCGCATTGTAGTATTGCCCATACAAAATTGGCCAATCACCATATTGTTCTCTTAACAAATAAGATAGCATATTGGGAGCATTTTCAGGATCATTTTCATCCATTGGTGTGTTGGCCTGCGATCTAATTACTAAAATAAAAAAAGAAGAATAACCAATCAATAGCGTGGCAAAACTTAAAAAAACTGCGTTTAGTGTAATTGTTTTTATTTTGAATTTATTTATAGCAAAAAGAATCCCGCCAAGCATTATTAAACGAGTAAACATTCCGCTTCCATCATTTGCAGTAATAACAGCTATTGCAGATAAAATAATGGCAGAGTAAAATCCAATTTTATAATATTTTTCGTTTTTATTTATAGTATAATAAATAAAACTGCTTAACGAAATAATTAAAAGAAAAAAGAATAAAATGGTACCTGTACTAAATCCAAGATGCATTTTGTTTGTAAAAAACACTTCGTAATCACTTACGAACTTAACCACTTTTGGAATTACTAAATTTTGAACAAAGCCCAATACTAATACTGAAGAAATGCCAGCTATAAAAAAACCTTTCCAACTAAATTTGTATTTTTTAAAGTAAATAATAAAACCTATTGCTGGTATTACTAATAAGTTTAATAAATGCACTCCAATCGAAAGTCCGATTAAATAACAAATTAAAATCAACCATCTTAAAGCCCCGTTAGAATTTACCGAGTCTTCTTCATCCCATTTTAAAATTGCCCAAAATACAATAGCAGTAAACAATGCCGACATGGCATAAACCTCGCCTTCAACAGCGCTAAACCAAAACGAATCAGAAAAAGTATAAGCCAATGCACCAACAACTCCCGCCCCAAATATTGCATATTGTTGCGGTACAGAAAGGTCTTCTACTTTTTTAGCGTATACTTTAATGCCTAATCGTATAATAGTCCAAAATAAAAATAAAATACTAAAGGCACTCGATAATGCACTCATGATATTTATCATCATTGCTGCTTTCGTTGGATCACCTCCGCCAAATAATGAGAAAAATCGACCTACAATTAAAAAAAATGGAGCACCAGGGGGATGCCCAACTTCTAACTTATATGCACAAGCAATATACTCTCCACAATCCCAAAAGCTTGCCGTGGGTTCAATAGTCGAGCAATATGTAAAAGCCGCAACTGCAAATACGGCCCATCCAATAATATTATTTAATTTAATAAATTCTTTTGTCATCATTATAATTTATCAATAAGGTGCTAAGATACTATTTTACTTTATTAAATTAAATTGTAGAAGTACTTATTCCCATCATTTTTATCAAAAAAACATTTGATTAAATTAAAAAAATTGTATTTTTACAATCTTTATAAACAATTTGCCCGATCGTCTAAGGGCAGGACTTCAGTTTTTGGTTCTGACTATGTTGGTTCGAATCCAGCTCGGGCAACTTTTAATCCCTCAGTTATTTAAGAGCTGAGGGATTTTTTTACTCAATATTTTTTTGATTATTTATAATGATTTATTTTTTTTGAGACAATTTAAATAATTCTTCTTTTTCTTTTTTGCTTAAACCATCATAGCCACTTTTAGAAATTTTATCTAATAATTTATCCATTGCTTCGGTGTTACTATTTTCTTTATTATGACTTACTTTTTTTAATTTTCTTAAGGTTTTTATTTTAAATGAAAAATTAAATAAATCAATTCCTTTTTTTAAATTATACCCATAAATCAATCCAAACAAAGCTCCACCAATATGCGAAATTTTTCCGGCCGTGTTTACAGATAAATCAATTACCGTACTCAAAATAAATATAATCAAATAAAAATACATATAAGATAATTCAATTAAGCCAAATAAATTTACTTTATAATACGGAGAATAAATTGATAAAACGGCACCAATCCCCAAAACAGAGGCCGAAGCTCCAATTAAAAATGTATTCGAGAATGATGTAGGAAAAATTAATCCTAACACTAATACAAATGCTGCCCCAAAAACCCCACTCATAACATACAAATACAATATTTTTTTTTGCCCCATCAGGTTAAAAAATAACTGAGACATAAAATAAAATAAAATCATATTCCAAAATAAATGGCCTAATCTTTCATGAGTAAACATATATAAAAATAAAGTCCAAAATTTATAAACCCAATCTGGAGAGCTTATTGGTAAAGCAAAAAATGATAATAAATTAACGCGCGAAATATTTCCAATCAAATTAATGGTTAAAAAAACAACCACATTGGTAATAATAATTTTTGTTAAAACGCCTTGTTGTTTAAAATTATAATTTAATTTTTCAAAAAAATTCATAATCAGTTTTAGTAAAAATGATTTCTATCTTTTCTCCAAAATAATACTAAAGCAATTCCCACCAAAAGCCCTCCAATATGAGCAAAATGGGCCACATTATCTGAAGGATTATTTTGTAAACCTGAAAAAATTTCAAAACCTCCATATAAAATTACTAACCATTTTGCTTTAATGGGAATAAAAAAATAAAGGTATAATTCTCTGTTTGGAAATAACATTCCAAAACCTCCCAGCAATCCAAATAAAGAGCCCGAGGCCCCAATAATTACATTCTTGTTCAGGTATTCGTATTTTTGATTTATTAATTCTGTGCGTTGAGATGAATCTAAATATCGCGAATTAATGTCTTGATTTACTACATCAAGTACTTCTGTAATTTCAAAATGCAAAATAATATATTGCGCTAATGCCGCACCCAGTCCCGTTAAAATATAAAATATCAAATAACGTTTAGGTCCCCATACCTGTTCCAATACTTGTCCAAAAATATATACTCCCAACATGTTAAATAAAATATGAGAAAAACCTCCATGCATAAAAATATAGGTAATAAATTGATGAGGTTTAAAATTGTCAGCCAAATAATAATGCAAGCCAAATAGCTTTACTAAATCAAAATTAACTGTTTCAAAAGCTAAGGTTGCTAAGAACATAATTACATTAATAATTATAATGTTTTTGGTAACAAAAGGAAGCCCTGCAAAAGGCCCGGGACTATATTGATTATTATAATTCATTTTAATTTTTAAAAAATTTTTCAACTTCTTTATGATCTACTTCCATCATTATTACTTTACCATTTGCAGAATATAATGGATTTTCACATTCAAATAAACTATTTAATAATTTTTTCATTTCCGAATTTTCTAATATTTTTCCATACTTAATACTTGAGTTTTTTGCAATCGCTCTACATAAATTATCATGCTTTTCAATTTTTGTATCAATTGTATTTAGTTTATATGTTTCTAAAATACCCTCGATGGTTTGCGACAAATTATTTTCAGGTAAATCGTTCGGTGTACCATTAATAACAATACTATTTTTGCCAAATATTTCAACATCAAAACCCAATAATTTAAACTCGGTTAATAAACTTTGTATTAATATAAAATCATTAGCGCTTAATTCCATTTGTTCAGGGAATAAAATTTGCTGAGTATTTATACTATATTCTTTTTTTGAGTTTAAATAATGTTCATATAATATTCGTTCATGAGCCCTCTGTTGGTCTACAATTAGTATATTTTGATTGTATGCTGTAACAACATATTTAAAATTTAGTTGAAATACATTAAAATCTATTGATTCTTTTTTAATGGTTTCCATTATATTCTGGTTTCTTACAGCAGCTATTTCAGTTAAATCAGCATTACTTTTAAATCCTTCATATAAATTTTCCCAATGCTGCTTATTCATTTTCTGAAGCGAACTTTCAGTTGAGTTTTGAGCAGTTGAATTAAAAGGATTGTAATTGGGGTTATAATTAATTTTAGGAGGCAAATATGATTTTTCAGAGGCTGAACTACTCGAATTTAAACCTGATTCAATTTCAAAATCAATTGAAGGCGATACATTCGCTTTACCAAGTGCTCTTTTGATAGCACTTACCAAAAGCATATAAACTGTTTTTTCATCAGTAAATTTTACCTCCGTTTTTGTTGGATGAATATTGATGTCGATGTATTTAGGATCAAGCTCTAAAAAAAATAAAATATCTAGGATGTGATTGATAGCTGATGAGTTCTTTATAGGCCTCATAAATAGCATGATTTAAAAAAGGATTACGAACAAATCTGTTGTTTACAAAAAAATATTGTTCTTTTTTAGATTTTACAGCCGATGAAGGCAGACTAACATAGCCCGAAATTTTAATAAATGAAGTATCTTCGCCAATAGGCACTAGTTCTTTTTGAATATAACTGCCAATAATCGATTTAATTCTTTGCATTAAATTACCTGCAGGTAAATTAAGCAAATCATTTCCATTACTTTGTAAAATAAAATGAACGTCGTTGTGAGGAATGGCTAAGCGCTCCAGCTCATCAATAACATGCTTTTGCTCAATTTGATCAGTTTTTAAAAAGTTTCTGCGTGCTGGGATATTATAAAATAAATTTTTAACTAAAATATTAGTGCCTGTTGGGGTTTGACAATCTAATTGACTTTTTAGTTTGCCGCCCTCAATAATAATTTGTTGGCCAACTAAATCTTCTTGCTGTTTTGTTTTTAATTCTACCTGAGCAATTGCTGCAATACTAGCTAAGGCCTCACCTCTAAATCCTTTTGTAGTTAGTGTGAATAAATCATCGGAGCTCGAAAGCTTTGAAGTAGCATGTCTTTCAAAACACATTCTGGCATCAAACGGATTCATACCATCTCCATTATCAATTACCTGAATTAATGTTTTACCCCCATCTTTAATAATTAATTTAAGTTGTTTTCCACCTGCATCTATTGCATTTTCTAATAATTCTTTTACAACACTAGCAGGCCTTTGCACAACTTCTCCTGCAGCAATTTGATTAGCTACGTGATCGGGCAAAAGAATAATCTTATTTTTTAACATAAAAATTTAAATTTAATCATTAAATAGTCTCTAAAAATGAATAGTTATAACCATTTATAATTTTTTTATAAATTTTATTTTTAACACAAATTAGTGTTTGAAGCGCTGCCAAAATTTAATTTCAACAATAAAAATTTTTCTAAAATATAGTACTTTTTTCATATTTTATTTTTAAATAAAATACAAGGTCATTCTTTTTTTTAAATTAAGACTTTAAAAATCAAATTATAGAATAAATTTAATTAATGGTATACTTAATTAAAGCGTTGATTATCATATATTTAATATTTATGATATTAATATACACTCAATTGCATAATAATTTTAAATTTTTATTAGTAATTTAGTAAATTATATAATACATTAAAATATTGTATTTTTTATTAAAACATTAAATTGAGTAACAAAGTCCTATGAAAAAAATTATTAATCATTTTTTATTTTTTGTTACAATTTTTATATTTAACTCAACTTATTTTTCTCAAACTAATTCTAAACATGCTTTTTATAATAAAATTTTAGCCATTGATTCTTTAGAGGGATTTGATGAGTATTATTGGTTTAAAATTTTATCTGATGATGGTTTTTTAGGCGAAAGATTGGATAAAGCAATGATAATTCGTAAAAGAACATTTATCGATTCAAAATATAATTTAAATAATATTAATCAAATTGCCCAAGATGAAACAATTTTTCCTTTTCAGTCGAATTTAAATTTTAAGAACAGTGGTAGCCCTGCTTTAATAAATGTGGCGCCATGTGTAAACGAAGGCTTTGAAAGCTCACCTTTTCCTTTTCCTCCTGCCACTACTACTTTGTCTGGTTGGACTATTTCAAGAGGAACAAATACAGCAACTGGAAGTTCAAATTGCTCTGTAGGTTCATATTCTTTAACATTACCAATAGGCGCTCCATCTAATACTGCTTTTACTATAATTCAAACACCATTTAACGACCCGTCTCTTGTTTTTCCTCAAGTACCAGCCGGAACTTCTAGCACTATACCAAATTCTCCATTTACTGGAAATAAAGTACTTAGATTGAATGATAATAATCCAAACGGAACTTTTCATAAAGCTATTTTATCTATTCCCGTAACTACTGCAAATAATTTATTTAAATATGCTTTTATAGCTGTAATGCGAAGTCAACCTTCTCATTTGTGCTGTGGTGGACAACAACAAGCAAGTTTTAAAATCGCCCTAAGGCTGTCTAATGGTTCTGAACAAAGTTGTCCAGGCCTATTTTTTGCTGTACCTGCACCCTCACAAACTAATATTTGTGTTTCACCTAATACAAGTCACATTTGGTCTTCACCTGTTGGTACAGCTGATATTACAAGATTTAGTGCTGGAACAGGAGCCGCCAGTCTCACTCCAACATGGCAAACGGGAGTTATTGATTTAAGTCTATGGGTTGGAACAAACGTTACTATTGAATTTGTTGCAACTGATTGTGCTCCAACGGGTCACTTTGGCTATGTTTATCTTGATACAGAATGCGAGCAACTTGGAGTAACAGTTTCTACCCCAACATACAGTACTTTTGTTTCGGCACCCTCAGCTTCAGTTGATTTAGTCGCCCAGTGCGCAACAACGGCTACCCTTTCAGCAGTTTCAGGCGTATCTTCTTATACATGGAATGGGCCTCCCACAAGTACAATAGTTGGAATTACTTCAAGAACAATTCAAACAAATGTTGCAGGAACTTACACTTTAATAATGAATCAACCTGGCGGTTGTGTTTCTTTTTCTCGCACAGTATTATTAACATTTGCTCCATTAACAACCGTTGCCGTATCTCCAGCAACTGTATGTGCTTCGGGAGTAAATTCAACTACTACTTTATCAGCTACAGGCGCCTTAAATTATACTTGGATGCCAATTAGTTCAAATGCTTCAAGTTTAGTTGTTACTCCAGGTTTCACGACTATTTATACTTTAACTGCAGCTTCGGGATCTTGTATTGGAACAAAAACAGTGCAAGTTACAGTTAGTCCAGTTCCACTAATTACTGCAACCTCAGGCTCTATATGTACTGGTGGAACAATCACACTTTCTGCAAATGGCGCGATAACATATACTTGGTTTCCTGGAAGTGTAATTGGATCTTCAGTAACATTTACACCTGTAACAAGTACTTCTTACACAGTTATTGGAACGTCATCTTTAGGGTGCACAGGATCAAGCACTGCAAATATTACCTTAAGTAATTTGGGAGCATTATCTGCTTTTTTTATTGGATCTGTCAATGTATGTTCAGGTGCATCAATATCGGGTTTTGCTACATCAATAGGAGCAACAAGTTATAGTTGGTTTCCTGGTGGAATATCTGGAAATCTTGCAACACTGTCTCCAACTTTAGCTGTGGGATCAACTACTCTTCAGTACTCAGTTGTTGCTTCAAATGGAGCGTGTTCTACAACAGCATTTGCCACTCCAATTGTTACAGTAGACCCAGGTCCCTCTTTGACGGTAACCGCTTCTTCGGCAAGCATTTGTCCTGGATTTTCTTCTACTATTTCTGCCACTTCTTCAGTTTCACCTGTTACTTACAGTTGGAGTACTGGTGCCTTAACTTCATCAATAGTAGTATCACCTACCACTACAACTACATATTCAGTTTATGGTACTAACATAGCAGGCTGTACATCTACTTATACAAATAGCATTTTTGTTTTTACTCAACCTACGGTAAATTTGAGTAGTTTTGTTAATACTACTGCAACCAGTTCCATTTGTGTTGGAGGAACAATAAGTGGCGTAGCTACTGGAGCCTCTACCTATACTTGGTTACCAGGAAACTTAAATGGTACCCCACAAACTTTATCACCAACAGTAACAACAATTTATACTGTTACCGGAACAAGCGCATCAGGATGTACAAGTACAGCTCAGACAACAATCACTGT
>SYAL01000001.1 GCA_005787585.1 Bacteroidota bacterium | reverse complement strand
TGTTATTACGAAAACAAAACAGCTAACGGCACAACTTATGGCAAATTATATAATTGGTATGCGGTAAACGACCCGCGGGGTTTGGCACCAAATGGCTGCCACATTCCCACAGATGCAGAATGGACAACACTAACCAATTATCTAGGCGGAGAAGATGAAGCCGGCACAAAAATGAAAGGCAACACTGGTTGGCTAAATAATGGGAACGGCACCAACACCTCAGGCTTTGCAGGGCTTCCGGGCGGTTTTCGTTCCAACAATGGAGATTTCTACAACGTTGGCGCTGGCGGTGGCTGGTGGAGTTCGTCAGAGGGCGATACCTTTGGCGCTTGGTACCGCTACTTGTACAACTATAGTGGCAATGTAGGCAGGGTCAACTACGGTAAGCGGAATGGGTTTTCTGTGCGTTGTCTGGGGGATTGACTATTTGATTTTTTCGTTTTATAAGTTTTCGAATTTTAATGTGGATGTGTTTTTTGAAAAAAGCGAAGCAATTGTTTTACATTTGTTAAAATAAAACACATGAAACGATTATATAGTATAATTGTATTATTAAGCTTTTTAAAAATTACTGGCCAAGAAACAAAAAATGTTTCGAGTATAGGCTCAGCATATATTTCGGGTAAGGTTAGCCCCGATGAGGCAAGAAAAGATGCCCTAAACGACGCCAAATTAAATGCTTTAAGGGCAGCGGGTATTAACGAGCAAGTATCGACTTATAACCTTTTGTTTAGCGCCCAAAAAAACAACGATTTTAAGCAATTTTTTAATTCGAATACACAAAGCGAATTACAAGGCGCAATTAAAACCTACAGCATTACATCAGAAAAAACAATTCAAAAAAACGAAAACGAATTGGTAATTGAAATTAAAATTAATGCCGAAGTAGTAAAATACAAAACACAAAAAGACCCAAGCTTTGATGCAAGAATAGAGGGGATAATTGGCGTTTATACATCCGGGCAAAAATTAAATTTTGAAATCAATTGCACAAAAAACTGTTTTGTAACTATTTTTAATATTGTAGATGAAAAAGAGTGTTTTGTATTATGGCCTCAAAAATCAAAACCTATATTTGAGTTAGGGGCAAATAAAAAATATAATTTCCCAATTGATTTTGATAAAGAAAACGATTACGAATTAGAGACAGATAAAAAAAACGAATCGAATCAAATAATTTGTGTGTTTACAAAAACCAAAATAGATTTTATACAGGCCGATAAAGAGGGCAATACCGATGTTGAAACGATGTTTAGTTGGATTTATAATATACCGCCCGACCAACGAAAAGTAGATTATCAATCTTTTTTTATACTTCCAAAAAAATAAAATTAAAAATATTTTTTCTAAAAAAAAACAGAACTAAATTTTTTAAATCTAATACTGGTTTAGTATTTATATTTAAAGAATATTATTTTATGACATTAAATACAATTCGTTTTGTATTTTTGATAAAATAAAAAATAATAAATGACAAACAAAAAAGTTGAGGCGAGTGAAATAGATGATATGATTAGCAAACCAGATGGATATTATTCTAATAAACGATCAGAAATGATAGAGTTTATCCCCAAAAGTTTTAAAAAATTTTTAGATTGTGGCTGCGGCGAGGGGTATTTTGGTTTTGAGATAAAAAAACAATTTTTATCATCAGAAGTATGGGGATTAGAATTAGACAAACAATCGGCCGATATGGCAAGAAAAAAAATAGATAAGGTGCTTCAAGGCGATTTATCGGATACAATTGGCCAATTACCTAAAAATTATTTTGATTGCATTACCTTTAATGATGTGTTAGAGCATTTGGTTAATCCCTACGAAATTATTTCTCGTTTGCGCGAAAATCTTTCTGATTATGGTATTATTGTTTGCTCTATTCCAAATGTAAGATACTGGAGAGTTTTTAAAAAATATGTTTTTGGAAAAAACTTCAGATATGAAGATAATGGAGTAATGGATAGGACTCATTTGCGATTTTTTACTAAAAAAAGTATAGAAGCAATGTTTAACGATTTAAATTTTAATATTATTCAAATTAAAGGATTAAGGCCAACTCCATCAGTAGGATTTTTTATAGCGAATCTTTTTACGTTAGGTTTTTTAAGCGATTGCAGATATATACAATATGCCTTTGTTGTAAAACCAATAAAAAGCGAAAAATAATTTATTTAATATCTATTATTTTTGGAGTAGCATTAATAAATTGAGGCATTGACATTCCAGCAGAAGCACCAACAAAAGTAGGGTCGCAAGCAAGGTAAGATTTATTTTTATAAATAATTTTATCGCCTTTTACATTACCATTAAAAAGAACAGCAGTGCTCACATGATTTTCGTAGTTTAAACCAATAACTTCTAAATTTAAAAGTGTTTTTACTAAGTAGGCAAATAAAACAGATCTATCTTCGCAATCAGAAAATGGATAAAAAAATAAATGTTCAGGGTAAAACCATTTTTCGTGTCCAAATTGTTGATCATCTGTTTTATATTCGAAAGAGTAGTGTAAAAAACTAAGTAAAAAATTAACGGCATCGAGTTCATTCATTCCAACAAGCTGAGGTTTTAATCCTATTAAAATAGAATTTTCAGTAACCTCACTAACAGGATAATTAAAAAAAATAGAGAGTTCGGCTTGCGGAAAATCATTTAAATAATTTATTGCATTATCATTATAGTCTATAACAATAAAATTTCCATTTTTATGTTTAAACATTTTTTGTTTTAAATTTATGTTAATGGTTAAGGCCTTATTTGAAATAAAACTGATTGATTTATTTTTTGAAGAAAATGATTTATTAAAGGTATAAAAGCTTGAGCCATTAGAGTTAATAACATAATATTTTTTTCCATTCATAGGTATATAAGAAATACCATAAACTATTTCTTCAGTTGGAAGAAGTAGTACAAATCCATCATCAGATTTTGCAACTTTAGAATCAAAACCTAATTGATTAAGTATAAAAAATTGAAAACAAATTTGATCATTTTTATTTTGATGAAGTTGCTCTGAAATTTTTTTAATTAAAAGGTATTTACCCCAATCGTTTAAATTAAGTCCATTTGCAATTGTATCTATTTCTTTAATAAATTTAGAGTAATTTTTTTTACACATTAAATCCCAGTAATTTGATAAACCATTTTCAGAAATAGAGCCAACATTTTGAAGTATAGTTGAATCAAAACCAATAGATAAAGGGGTATTATAAAAGTCGATAGATTTTTTAGATTCAAAATTATCAGACAAAACAATAGGAGGGGGTTCGGGTTTAAACTCAATACCTTTTAGTTCGGGTTTTATTAATGGTAGATTATCTTTATTTGGTTGTTCAATAGCTTTAGGAATGTTTACAGGAATAACGAGAGGCGTTGGTTTAATTGGTTCAGGTAGCCCTTTTTTAGATGTAACAGGAAGCCAACGCTGTTTGAGAAAATTAGCAAATTCTTTATTTTCTTTATCTTTAAAATCTTGGTATGCTTTTGCCTCGTTTTTTTTATACTCTTCAAATTCATTATTTATTTGAGCCTTAAAAAAATAAAAGTTTAATAATAGGCAGGCAGATAGATAAATTTTTGTATTCATATTTTAAAGTTAAATTTTAATTAATTAAAGATAATATTATTATTTATTTATAAAGATGAGGATTTGTTTGTTGTAAAATGTTTATGTATTAATTGAGTAACATTATTGGGATTAAGGTATGAGCCTTTAAAAATTAAATGAGCTTGCTCATAAAATTTTTTTCTTTTTAAAAGTAATTTTTTTATTTCAGTTAAAAGTTCTTTTCGGTTTAAATTTTGTAATAGGGGGCGTTTAATTTTTGATTTAATAATTCTATTGGTTAACACAAGCGGGCTTAATTTAATATAAATTAATATGCCATTTTTTTTTATAATATTTAAATTATCATTAAAACAAACTGCGCCTCCGCCGAGAGAGACAACTAATGATTTTTTAATTTTTACTATTTTTTTTAGATATTTTGTTTCTAATTTTCTAAAAACTTTTTCGCCTTCATTTTTAAAAACTTTTTCAATAGTTATATTTTCATTTTCTTCAATCCAATGATCTAAATCAAGATGATTGTATTTTAAAAGAGTTGCTAATTTTTTTCCAAAAGTGGTTTTGCCGCTTCCCATAAAACCAGTAATAAAAATATAATTAGGAAGCGCCATTAATAAAAATTTATTAAAATTAAATTAAAATTTATTTTTTAGATAGCGCAAATTCTTTTGCAAAGTAAGTTAAGATAACAGATGCGCCAGCACGTTTTATACTTAATAAAATTTCGTCTCTTATTTTATCGCCATCAATCCAACCTTTTGCGGCAGCGGCTTTAACCATTGAGTATTCGCCGCTTACATTATAAGCAGCAATAGGCAAACTAAAATTTTCTTTTAATAATTTTATAATATCCAAGTAACTCAATGCTGGTTTTACCATTAAAAAATCTGCCCCTTCAATCACATCTAAATCAGCTTCAATTAATGCTTCTTGACTGTTTGCTGGATTCATTTGATATGTTTTTTTATCACCAAATTTTGGAGCGCTTTGTAAAGCCTCTCTAAAAGGACCATAAAAAGCACTAGCGTATTTTGCAGTATAGCTCATAATAGATACATTAGAATAACCATATTTATCTAATGCATTTCTTATTACACCAACTCTTCCATCCATCATATCGCTTGGCCCAATTATATCAGCCCCCGATTCTGCTTGAGCAACAGCCATTTTTGCTAATATTTCTAAGGTTTCGTCATTCATAATCTCACTATTTTTTACAAAACCATCATGCCCATCGCTACTGTATGGGTCCATGGCAACATCGGTCATGATAACTGCTTCAGGAAATTGTTTTTTTATTTCTTTAAGTGTTGAAAGATAAAGCCCTTTTTTATTTAAGGATTCCGTTGCTTTTTTATCTTTTAATTTGTCGTTTAAACTTGGAAAAATATCAAAGGTTGTTATTCCTAATTTTAAACAGGTTTCTATTTCTTTTAGCATTAAATCTTTGCTTAATCTAAAAATATTTGGCATTGAATTTATTTGAGTTTTTTTATTTTTCCCATCAATTAAAAATAGAGGGAAAATAAGGTCGCTTACCATTACATCATTTTCTTTTACAAGGTTTCTGATGGCCTGATTTTTTCTATTACGTCTTGGTCGCTGAGTAAGGTTTATCATATTATAAAGGGGCTAATTAAAATATCATTTTCTTTTTTAAGTTAATTGGTATCATATAATAAATTTCTGTGGTCATTCATTTCTAACATGGCTGCTAATATTAGTTGTGAATAATTTTGAGAAGCACTTTTAAACCGATTAGTTTGTGTTTGCCATAAACTAAAAATCAAATTCATATTACCTTGTTTGGGATTAAAAGTAAAAAGTGCTTTTTCAACATTATAAGCTCCGGCATGATACACATGCATTACTAATAATTTAAACCATAAATCTTCTTGGTCATAATTTTGTATTTGAAGAGAATCTAATAATTTAATGGTATTTGGAATGCATATTTTTTTAATAAGACCACTAGCAGCAAAAGCACTTTTTTCAAAATCTGCTCTTTCGTCAATATTTTTATTAACTTTTAATCCAAACTTTTTTGCCACACTTTTCATTAATTGGAAAGAACCGTAAGCACCGGCAGAAGATTTTTGTAATTTATTAGGGCTTTCGATGAGTAAAATAGCCTGAGCATACCATGGATCAACTCCGTTTGCTACAAAACAATTAATACCTTGATGAAAATTTTTGGATGTTTTTTCAAAATCATAAAAAAACTTTTTTCCTGAAGTAATTAAAATTCTATTATTCGTATCTATTTTTTTTATAACTCGTACGCTATCTTTATAAATTTTTTTTAATGAATCAGATTTAGAGTTCCAGTCTAAAATTGCTATTTTTTGAATAATTTCTCGATTATCATGAAAGCATAAAATAGCGCTATCTTGACTCAAATTCATTATGCTACGCCAAAATTTTACTTGGGGCAATTCACATACTTTTAATTGATAAAGTGATTGATCAAAAATATAATTTTCATTTAAATTAGTTTGTGGGTTTAATATCCCGATTACATTTTTACAAAGTTTTGGGTTTTCATTTTTTGTTTTAAATTTTAGATTTTTTGTTTTTGGAATATGGTTTTCGAAACAATAATTAGCTATTGTAACTTGGAAAAAACAAAAAAGACAAAGTATATAAAAAATAAACCGCATTGTAACAAAAATACATTTTTAAAATAACAAAAAGTAAAACTTAGTAACTCATTAAATCAAAATTTAATAGGATAACTGTTAAATAAACTAATTTAATTTACTTTGTTTTTTTATGTTAAAAGTTGATAGTTCTTTTCCTATTCCAATAAAAGACATTACATTTAAAGGAAATTCTAAAAAAACATGTAAAAAGCTCAAAAACAATAAGACTTGAAGGCCTAAGGTATAGTCGTAAATGTAGATTGAAATAGAAAGAAACCAAATAATTAAAGTTATAAATAAAGTTTTTTTAGGAACTAAATGCCATTTAATAACTGATGTTTTTGAAAACCAATTTAAATAATGGTAGGTATATGCAAAGGCGATAAAACGCATAATTACAAAACCAACTTGAGTCGTAAATATTTGTTTAACTTCAGTTAATTTAGATAAATTTAAAAAATTAATTAATCTAAAATTTAATTCACTAAAGCCACCATAACTTTTCATGGTATACTCGCTAACTTTATAAATTAGATTTGTTGGCTGAATAATAAATAATAAAATCGAACAAATAATTAAAACGGCTATTGAGATTAGACCGGGAATAGATTTTTCTTTAAGCACGCCATAAAGCATAAATGCCCAAGTAAAAATAAAAACGTGAATAATAGTTGGTAAAAAAATTCCAAACCAAGTAAAATATTGGGGCGAATTATTTAATACACCAATTATAATTACAGATAACAGTATTAAAATCGAACGATAAAGCCAATCTTTAATAAAAACAAACACAACGCTTAAAAATAAACAAAACAATAAAACATCAGCTGTTCTGGTATAATTTTTAATTGGAAAATAATTCCAATAAACAATTAAAACACAACCTAAAACTAAAAATATAAAATCATTTTTTCCTTTGGTGAAATAATTTTTTTTATGTAGCCAACCAATTTCGGTTAAATAATGTAAGGGGCCTAAAATAGCATATGAAAATAAAAATAATTCAAATGGAATAAAAAAAGCAATCAGGCACGAGATTGCCATAAGCACAGAATTTAAATAATGAATGTTTGAAGCGCTCACTTTTTAGTTGAATTATTTTTAGGTTTTGTGTATTCTTGCATAAAATCATTAAACGTTTTTGTTTTATAACTATTGCTTCCAATATAGGCTAATATGGGCTTAATTCTTTCAGGTGATTGATAGAAGTTTAAAGCATCGATCGTAATTAAGTTTTCATCTAATAAACACAAAGTAGGTAAACTAAGTTTATTATTAGAAAATTTTAATGCTAAACTGTGTAATGGAAAATTATTTGTAATCACTTTAAAATATTTTTCGTTTTTAAAAATAATAGTATCATCAGAGGCTGCATTAAGATTTACTAAATAAAAATATTTATTAATATAAGAAGCAATTAAGGTATCAACAAATGTAGTTTGTGTCATCACTCTACCTGTATTACAAAAATTAGCATTAATATTAACTAGTACTTTTTTTGGTTTTTTCTTTTGAATTTTTTCAAGTTCAGGTACTGAGTATATTTTTATTGGAGTTTTAATATAATTAGTATCAATAAAAGTTTGATTAAAATGTTTATTAAATTCATCAAAAATTGAGTTTCGCCAAGCATTTTCGACCATAAAAATTAATAAAGGTTCAATTTTTTTATCTTCAATAAATCCTTGGCTTAACAAATTATACTCAAAATTATTAGTCACAAACATTGTAGAAGGATAACTTAAACTAGTCCCCAAAAATTTGATTGCTAATTCATGCGGTGTTTTTGGTTCTTTAGAAGTAGGTTTATAAATTTTGCCGTTATATTCAATGGTGTCTTTTGTTTCGGCATCAAACTTTACAGGATAAAAATTAGAATTAATATAATTTGCTATTCCTGCGTTAGAATAAGTTGTTTTCATCATATGTTTACACCAGCCGCACCAATCGGTATAAATATCAATAATAAAAGGTTTTTGAATTTCTTTATTTTTTTGTTGTGCTTCTTTAATGCTTAACCAATTAACTAAACCATCTTTTTCGGTTTGAGCTTTAAAATAACTTAAAATAAAAAAACAAAAACAAAAACCTAAGCGTTTAATAATCATATAATTAAATAAAAAAATAATTTTATAAATTTAAAAACTTATTGTGATGATTAAAAACTTTATTTTGAAGAACATGAGTTAAAAAATAGTAATACGAATTAATACATTTAATTTTCATTGAAAAGAAGCACAAGATTTAAAAAATGTTAATATTTTTTAGTTATTCAATTTTATTTTATTTAATTTTTATTTAAATTCAACTTAAAAATTAATAAAAAATTATGAAAAAACTAATCCTATTCAGCTTATCAGTTATACTAATAAGTTCATGTTCAATTCAAAAGCGCGTTTACCTGTCAGGTTATAATATCGATTGGAAATCGAACGCTAAACATGTTGAAACCAAAAAAATTGCCAGCAACAAGTTAACTAACAAAATTACTCCAATAGATGTAAAAACTATTTTAGAGCAAAACAAAAATGAAGTAGTTTCAAATACAAACGAACTTGTTTTAACTGCATCTGCAGCTAAACAAATAAATCAAATTAGTACAAAAACTATTAAATTATTAACTAAAAATACAATTAAAACAAGCTTATCTGCACCTGCAGTAAAAGTTTATAATTATAAGGCAGCAAAATATAATTCTAATTTAAAAAATAATTCTTCTACCTCTGGTGGTGATTTTGATATTACAACTTTTCTAATTTGTTTATTTTTAGGAATTTTAGGTGTTCATAGATTTATGAGAGGAGATATTGGAATGGGAATTTTATATTTACTGACATTTGGCTTATTCTATATAGGAGTAATAATAGATTGTATAGAAATAATACTAGGAAAATGGTAAACATCATAATTGAATATTTTAAAAAAAATAACAAATAGTAAGTACAAATTTTATTTCAGCGGGTTGCTATTAATTCCTTTGGTTTTATTAGTATTATCCGCTGATTTTTTTTGATACTAGACGGGTAGCTTGTTTATTAGTAATTTTATTCGACAAAACTTTTTACTGTTATAGTATAACTCTTGCCGTGCATCGTTTAATACATTTAGAATTTTTAGAGGCCTACAATTTTAATAAATTAGTTGTTGTTGTATTTCCATTAATAAGTTACTTGTATTTAAAAGAAATTATCGGAGTTTACTTTAAGATGAAAAATAACTAAAATTCAATTAGTTTTTTATTTAAACTATACCCAATACCCTTTTTAGATAGAATAATATTTTTACCAAAAAATTGACGAATATTATAGATATGAACATCGATGGTTCTTTTTAATGCCATACTTTCGTCGGCCCAAATAATTTTTGCTAAATCAACTTTACTAAAATATTTATCTGAATTATTGTAAAGTAGTTCAAATAACATAAATTCTTTGCGCGGAAGCTGAAATGGTTTGCCTTCTTTAAAGATTAAATAACTATCTAAATCAATATAAATTTTTTTTTTTACATCTAACTTAGTTTTAACTTTTCTTTTTAATATATTTTTAATAAACAACTCAATCATTACTGGTTTCTGATGAAAATTAATAAAAAAATCAGCCCCTGAATTAAGCGCGAATTCTTGAACAAAATCATCATTATTTTCAGTATAAATTACAACGTAAGGATTTGGCTGCTTTTCAATTTGTTTAATTTCTTTTAGTATATAAAAAGCATCATTTGGTTTTAAATCTAAATTTATAAAAATAATATCGGGAGAGTTTTTTTTAAAAAATTCTAAAAATGAATTTTCTGTAACAAAAACATCAATATTTTGGTATTTTGTTTTAAGATGACTAATTGTTTTAAAAATTTGATCGATAGAATTTTCTATAAAGACTATTAAATTTATACTAAGGTCCATATTAATTTTCAGCGAACAATTTTTAGTTTAGACTTAAGTAATTTAATATTCAATTTTATAGGAGCTTTTGTGGGTTTTAAAGGCTATGAATTTTATAAAAACATAAAATGTTATTTTTTCGACATAATAAATAATTTTGTTGCAGAGATATTTATTATTCCAAAAACTTTTTCATTTTCAGATAATAATGGTTTTGTATTTATTATTGCCCCTAGCTTTAAATTTTTAAAATAGGAGTCAATTTTAATTAACCAAGGTTTAACAATTTTAAGATTTTTTTTATTTATAATAGATTTAAGTTTTTGATCATTAGTAATTTCATTTAAAAAATCATTTATAATATTTTTAATCTTTTTATCTTTAAATTGATAATTAGGTTTAGATTTTAACAAAATAAATTTTATTAACTCGATATTTAAATGATAGCTTTTTATAAATGCTTCTATAAAAAAACTATTTTCTTTACAAATTTTAATTTGATTTAAGACATATTGTATTTTTTTTTGTGTCATGCAAAAATAAAAAGCATCTGCAAATATGTAGATGCTTTTAATTTATTTATAAATATTATTTATTTACTATGAGTTTAACAGTTTCTTTACCTTTATTCGTGACTAATGTTACAAAGTAAATTCCGTTATTTAAATCGTTTGTATTAATTGTAAATTTATTTTTACCAAGTGGTAAAGTTTGATTTTGAATAGTACTCATTACCAATTTACCAGTAATATCATAAATCAAAACATTTATTGATTCTAAATTGTGATTATCAATAATTAAATTTACATTATCACCAGTAGGATTTGGATATAAGGCCATAGAACTAATTTTGTTTTTATAATCATTAATAGAAACGTTAGTACAAGTAAATGTTGTAATAGTTTTTACTAAACTTGAAACTCCACCGTCTGGAAAACTAACATTTAAATAAACCGAAAAAGTTCCAAGTGTTGAGATTGTGAAAGAAGGATTTGGAATTGTTGTGTTTGAGATTATTACCCCTGAAGAAACACTCCATGATATAGAACAAAATTGAGGGCTGATTGATGTTGTTGTAACGAAAATAGCTGGCTGACTAATTAATGTAAACTCACCAATACAAATTGAAGAAGGCATAGTTGCATTAATAGTTGTATTAACAGAAGCGGTGACTGGGGCTATAATAACATCAGTAAAGCTAGCACCAGTAAGTGCTATAGAACCTATAGATGGTCGGTAATCTGGTGTTAAATAATTATAAGGTGTAGTTAAAATTCCTGTACTTGATTTTAAGGTATCGTTAGTATTTGCAATTACAAATGTGTTAGATCCAATTATTCCGAAAGTTCCACTTTCAGTAGCTCGCTGAGCATAACCTGCTAAAATATTATTTTTAAATTTAAGTGTTCCGTTTAAAGCATTAGTTTCTGAAGCCGAGCCGTCAATAAATAATCCACGAGTAGCCTGATCGGTAAAAATAGAATTATAAACTCTTAATGCAGAGTTTCTGCGAATACGAACGCGGTCTCTGTGACCAGAAACGAAAGTTGCTGTTGGTACTCCTCTTAATGCACCAATGCATGTAGCATTTGAAAATAAACCAGAAGTTACAGGCGTAGCAGCCGAACCTGTTGGATTATTATCTGATTCAAAAAATTCTGAAGTAGAAACTGATGGATTGTCAGCTAAATTTGGATCTCGAACTGCTAAACAATATTGAACATTTCCACTATAACCATAATCTGTATCAAAATCGTCGTCTAAATTACGAAAAGAAACTAGGTGTTTAGCATTTACGGTTCCAGCAAACCATTCAAAAGCATCATCATTACAATAAGAAACTTGAATAAAATCTAACATAGTAGAACGACCAACTGCACCTAAGGTTAAGCCGTTAATTTCTTGATTGGGCTGATAAACAATACCACAATATTCTATACGAACAAATTGCATTGAACCAGAGTTATCATTATCGTTGTTTCCACCATATTCAGTATCTGCAGAAATAGGAAGACCTTCAATATTTCCTATACCATTAGAATTATTGTTGATTGCATTTCCTAACATGATAATTCCACCCCAATCTCCTATACCCCTTAATCCTACTGCTTGATCAGAAGTAAAAACAATGGGAGCGGAAGATGTTCCGTTAGCAATTAATTGAGAACCTTTAGTAATTATTAAACTTGCGGTGGTATTTTTTTGACCACGAATAATAACTCCGGGTTGAATGGTTAAAATTGAATTATTTTTAACAAAAATAGGTGTTGTGATTAAATAAGTTTGCCCAACCGACCAAGTTGTATTAGCTGTAATGTTTGAACTCACAGTAACTGTTGGCGCAGGATATAAATTGTTTTGTGGATCCCAAGATGTCCAATTATCTGTCCACATTGGTGTTGGTGCTGGAGCAAATGCGCCACGATAACACGTTTTTTCAATTTTAAAAGGCATTGGAGCCTGGGCAAATACATTATTGATAAATAATACAGATAATGTTGAAAATAAAATTTTTTTCATTTTTTTTAATTTATAATTTATTCAACAAAATTATTTAGGCAGATTATGTTAAACATTAAAAAAAGTTTAATAAAAATTTATTTTAATGTTACTTTAATGTTACTAAGTTAAAACTTGAAGCTAATAACAAAGGAGTAGGAACTTCCAAAATTTCTTTCAAAATTTATGTAATCTACCTTAGAATCATAGGAGTCGTTTGTCCTGTTAGTACCTTTATAATAGTAAATTAAATCTTGGTGCAATAAATCTTTGATGTTAAATTTTATTTCTAATTTATTTTTGAACAAAGATTTAGTAAGCTGTAAATCAATAACAGATCTTGGGTTTTCCCACCTATTTGGAATAATATTACTTCCAACGATATACAAACGATGACCAACTCTATTTATCATAATTGAAGAGCTAAAATTATTTTTGTTATCAACATATGAAATTCCAGCATTAATGATATATGGAGCTTGACCTTGCATTGGTCTAGTATCTGGAACTCCATCATCAATTCCTTTTACATTTACTTCGGAGTTAATTAAAGATAAATTAGAAAATAAATTTAAATTATTCAAAAATTTAATCGAATCCTTTTTTAAAATAGATCCTACATTAATCCTATATTCCATTTCAGCCCCAAATACATTTGCAAAATTTGCATTTTTATAATAAACTTGAATTGCATTTCCTGCTAGCATGTATCTTTCAATTGGCTTATTAAAATATTTATAAAATCCAGAAGTTGTAAATAACTGTCCGCGTCCTGGATAAATTTCAAAACGTACGTCGTAATTTTTTATTTCTGAACGAACTAAACTTGGATTTCCAGCATTTGATAATCTTGTTTCAGGATCATACCAATTAACGCCAGCTAACTCTCTAAATTCAGGCCTATTCAAAGTTTTGTAAAATGCCAATCTTATAGCTATTTTATCGTTAATATTATATATTGTATTTACAGAAGGAAGCACATCAGTGATTGTATTTTGAACATAAATCGAGTCAAATGTTATATAGTTTACAGTTAATTTTTGTGCATATTTCTCGTATCTTAATCCAGTTATAATTCTAAGTTTTTCAGATAATTTTATTTCTCCCATTGAGTAGGCAGCAAAAAGTTTTGAAGTAGCGGCGTAATTATCATCTGTTTTTGTATCCTCAATGGCCTTAAATCCTCCTTTTCCATTGGTAAGTTCACCCATATTTCCAATAGAAAATATTTCGGATTCTTTAACGTACATTAAACTATCATCAAAAAAAACAGGCTTACCTTGAAAGGTACTATATTGTGATAAACCAAAGCGCCTCAAATCAAACAGTCTTGTTCGGAATTGGTAAAAAGCCCCAATTTTAAAATCAATTTTTAAATTTTCATTTATTTTAAATAAACGAGAAGCATCAAATTTTGAACTAGTTAAGTTTTCGTCTAATCTTGAATATACTCTAAAGCCTGCATAATCTGGGCCTGTTGATGAAGAATTAAGAACATAAGCCCTATAAATAGTATCTTTTAAATTAGGGCCTTCAGATGGATCAAACTCTTTTAAATTTGTGTATTTACCATATGCGGTAAATCTTAAATTTGGTACTGTTCTTTTTACAGAACTAAATCCTGTATTAAATTGTATTTTAATTTTTTGTTTTGGAATAAAATGATCTGAGTTGAGTTGAGAAGATATTATTTGATTCGCAGAAAAAAAGCGCGTATTAATTCTATCCAATATTTTATTTTGCTCATTATAATTATTAGTTCCGTTAGAAGTAATAAATTTATTATCGGTAGAGCCACTTACTAAATTTTTTAGGCTAATAGAATTATTTTCATTTAATTTAATTGCAATATTTAAAAGTGAACCAGTAGATGATTGAGTTTGATTAACTTGGTTAACATATTCTTGATCTTTAGGTTTATTTACTAAATTATAACCGTTAACACTTAACTCTTCGTATTCGGTACGCTTCAAACTATATAAATTCTGAACATTGAAGTAGCCTAAACTAAAAATTAATCCAATAAAATCTTTTTCTTTCAGTTTAAAATTATATCCCAACGCAAATTGAGCACTTGTGTTGGGAGTAAATTTAGATTGACTGTAAGCCCAATCATTCTTAAAAAACTTCGCAATTTTAGCTTGTTCTGGAGTCGGTGTCCATGAATTTTTTTCTTTAAAATCTGGAACACCTACTGGTAAATCTCTTGAGCCATCATCAAATCCAAATAAATCAAATTTGCCCCCGTCGTAAACTGTTTTTATTTTGCCAGTTGTTATGGTATTATATCCAGTTCCTGTACTAAAAGAAATAAAGTTTTTTTCGGGAATATTTTTTGTATTAACCTGAACTATACCTCCTGCAAATTCAGATGGCATATCAGGGGTAGCTGTTTTAATTACAATAATATTATCTAGCATATTAGCTGGGAATAAATCAAAAGCAAAGGCTTTTCTATCAGGCTCGGTACTTGGTAATGGAGAATTATTTAAATATGAGGCGTTATAGCGTTCGTTTAATCCCCTGATGATTACAAACTTATCGTCTTGAATAGTTACACCGCTAACTCTTTTTAACACATCGCTACTATTTCTATCTGGTGTTTTTTTTATTGTTTCTGCACTTATGCCATCGCTGACGCTTGCATTATTTTTTTGTTGCAATACTAAGGCGATATTATTTTCTTTATTTAATGAAACAATCACTTCAATTTCTTGTAAATCGTTATTTGTAGAAGCTTCTAACAATACATTAATATCAATAGGTTCTTTGTCATTAATTAAAATATCGGTAATTTTTTTTGTAGAATATGAAATATAGCTAATCAAAATGTTAACTTTTCCATTTGGCAAATTATTCAAAACAAATTTTCCTTCAAAATCAACAGATGAACCTTTGGTTGTTCCTTCAATTAAAACAGTAGCTCCAGGGAGGGTCTCGCCTGTTTTGGAGTCTAATACTTTACCAGAAAGCCTACCAGTTTGCGCTTTTGCAAAACTTCCTACAAACAACAACCAAAATAGTAAATGCACTCTCATTATTTCAAAATTTTGCAATACAAAAAAAATAAAACCTAATTAATATTACTTAAATTTGATGTTATCAAAACTTTAATAAAATTGTATTTTTTAGTAAATAAGTTAATAATAAGTTAACTTTAATAATAAGTTTGTTTACATACATTTGTTTAAAATTAAATCATGAGCACTTCAGTTTTTAAAATATTATTAGTGGATGATGAGACAGATATTATTGAATTTTTAGGATATAATTTAAAAAAAGAGGGTTATCAAATATTAACTGCAAATAATGGAAAAGATGCTGTTGAAATTGCAAAAAGAGAAATTCCTCATTTAATTGTCTTAGATGTTATGATGCCTGACATGGACGGTATTGAAACTTGTAGAGAAATTAGAGAACAAAAAGGCCTGCAAGAAGTATTGATTGCATTTTTAACAGCTCGAAATGAAGATTACACTCAAATAGCAGGCTTTGAGGTAGGTGCTGACGATTATATTACAAAGCCAATTAAGCCAAGAGTGTTTATAAGTAGAATAAAAGCTTTGTTAAGAAGATTACAGGTTATCAATATTATCGACTCAAATATGAGTTATGGAGATTTAAGAATTGACAAAGAAAAACATTCAGTTTTTAAAGGAGAAATTGAATTATCATTACCCAAAAAAGAATTTAAATTATTTTCATTATTGTGCAGTAAACCCGGTAAAGTTTTTACTCGAGAATTTATTTTAGATCAAGTTTGGGGGGACGATGTAGTTGTTGGCGACAGAACTATTGATGTGCATATCAGAAAATTACGTGAAAAGCTTGGCGACAATTATTTTAAAACTGTAAAAGGAGTTGGGTATAAATTTGAATTTTAGTAATCACTGCAATTAAGTAATTAAAAAGTTAATGGATTACCTTTGTAATAATCAATAACTTTTAATTTAAAAATATAATCGTATTTAGCTTGAAGTAAATTACTTTCTGCAGCAAATAATCGATTTTTAGAAGTACTAAAATCGAAAGAACTTATCACTCCTGCATTAAACTTTTGTTGTGCATATTTAAAAGATTCTGTTGCAGCATCTAAACTCATCAAACTAGCATTATATTTATTTAAAGCTGCTTTAACGTTGGCTTGAGCTTGTACAATGTTTTTAAATAAATTTTGTTTTGTTAAGTCTTGCGCTAATTTTGCATTATATGCATTTAATTTTGCATTTTTAATGGCAGAGCTTGTTTGAAGTCCATTAAAAATAGGTATAGACAGAGTAAAACCGATGCTTTTGTTTACATTATCTTTAAATTGATCGGCAAAAGATTTTTTTTGACTTATTAATTCGGTTAGTGGTGCATAAACACTATCGCCTTTATTTGTAATACCAGTAATTTGATAGCCCGAAGTTCTATAACCGATTATATCTTTTGCTAAACCAGATGATCCCGTTCCCATACTAGCATTAAAACTGAGGGTAGGACTTTGTCTTCCTTGGCTTGCAGATAATAATTTTTCTGCGCTCAAAATGGCATAAGCGCCACTTTTAATACTTGGTTGATTTTTTAAACTAGTTTCGTAAACGGTCAAGATATTATTTTCTGATACCGCCGAAGTTTCTATATTTAAATCTGGCTGGACAATTTTAAAGTTAGTAACACTATCAAAGTTCATTAGCTGCTTTAGATTTAGGAGACTAAGATTAAGGTTATTCTCAGAATTAGTTACATTTAAAAGCTCATTTGCTAATTGCGCTTTAATATCAAATTCTACACTTTTTGCTATAACGCCCGAGTTAACTAATTTTTGAGTACGGTCTAGTTGTTCTTTAGAAATATTAAATTGATTTTGTGATATTTTTAAAATTTCTTCAGAAAAAATAACACCTATATAAGCATTTGCAATATTTAATGATAGATCATTTTGTTGTTGTTTAAGTGTTTCTATCCCGCTAAGATAAGTAAACTCATTAGCTTTAATATTATTTATTTGGCTTAAGCCACTCCATAAAATAACATTACTACTAACGTATAAGTTTTGAGATAATACTTGTGTATTTGCGAATGTATTCGTAAATCGGTCGATAGTTTGGCCAAAATTGTAAACATGCGAACCCCCTAAATTAACAGATGGAAGTAATGATGCTTTAATTTGATTTGTATTATTTTTATTTATTTGGTTGTTTAAGGCCGATTGTTTAAGACTAATATTGTGATTTATTGCATAATTAATACATTGTTGCAAATCCCACGCTGCCTGAGATTTTATAATAAATACATTTATGAGTAATAATAAAATATAAAATAGTCTGGTCATTTATTTAACATTGATTTATAGTTATTATTCGAACTAATCTATTTTAATTATTTATAAAAAATAATATTGTTTGGTAATTTATTTTAAAAATATCTGCGCTAATTATTTAATTTTATAGAGTGTTTTTTATTTTTAATTAAAACAAATAATAAGAAAAACATACACATTGCTAATACTGCAAAGAAACCAGGTGTAGGCGAGTTAGTTAAGAAAGTAATAAGTGAACTAAAAATAGTTAATAAAGAAAAAATATAAATAATTATTGTGATTTTAGTATGGCTATAATTACAATCAATCAATTTGTGATGAATATGATTTTTATCAGCTAAAAAAGGCGATTGCCCATTTAAAGTTCTTATTAATACCACTCTAAATGTATCTAACAAAGGATAGGATATAATAGAAATTACAAAAATCGGCTTACTGATTTTTTGCCAAAACCAGTTTAAGTTATTAATAGGGTACTCAATTAATTTTATGGATAATATACAAATAAACATTCCAAGAATAATTGAACCTGAATCGCCCATAAAAATTTTAGCTGGCGAAAAATTAAAAAATAAAAATCCAAGTAATGCGCCAGCTAATGCAAAAGCTAAAGAGGCGTATTGAAGTTCACGGGCAAATCCAAACCAAATACCAAATGCCAAACAACTAATAAACCCAACACCTGCGGCTAAACCATCAACACCATCAATTAGATTAAATGAGTTAACCACAACCACATAAGTAAAAATAGAGATGAATACACTGGCCCAATATGGTATTTCAGAAACACCAAATATATTATGTAAACCTAAAATTCTTATATCACCCATTAAAACTAAAATTAAAGCTACTAAAATATGAGCAAAAAGCTTTTTTACAGCTGCGGTACCAACAATATCATCTTTTACCCCAACAAAAAATAAAACTAAGCTACAAGCAATAATTAATTTAAATTCTTTAAAAGTTTGAAATAAATAATCGTCACCAATAGCCGCAAACCATAATGAAAAAGAGAAAATTGTGGAAGCATATATAACAATACCACCAATGTTTGGAATTGACTTTCTATGAATTTTACGTTTATCACCGGGTGCATCAGTTAATCGTTTTAATATTGCAACTTTAATAAGTGCAGGAGTAGAATAAATAGATATTATAAAAGCAGTTATGAAAACTAAAATTAATAAAGGCATCTAAAAGTCGTAATATATATTATACAAATTAGTTTTTAATGTAAAATAAACATAATTTGTTTGATTATTTAACACGTTAAAGTTATAAAAATTTTGCAAGCGATAGTTTATACCAATAGAAAAATTTAAATTATAACTTGGATTTATTAAATACCCGATTTTAGAATTAAAACTAGTCGTAACAGAATAATTTTTTAAATTAATTTCTTTAATGAAATAGTTATACTTCATACTCCAAAAAAAACGCTTCCACTTATAATCAGTTATTGCAACTAATTCAGTTCCAATTCCGGGATTAATTGAAAGAGTTTGATTATAATGAGTGAAAGATTGATCAGAAAAGATATTGATTGGACTTTTATAACTTGAACCTTTTACTGCGTTATATTCAATTTGAAAGAATAAATTTTTAATACCTAAGACATCAAAATAATTTAACCCCATTTGATAGCCCCAGCTTTTTCCAATTTTGCTAGTATCAGTCAAATCGTCTAACATAATTTGACCATAAGTATTTAATTTATTTGAAAGTTTAATTTTTATTTCAGAACCAATTAAAACATTGTTTGTATTATTTAAATTATAAGTTACTAAATTGCTATAAATAATAGGATTGAAATATTGCCAACTTAAATTTTGTTTATTTTTATTATCACCAACTTGCCACATAGTGCCTTGAAAAAAACCTAAATTAATTGATTTGATTATATTTAAACTTAAATAATGAAAACTAGCTGCTTTTTTTTGAAATAATCTTTCAGTATTTGGTGTCAGAATTATAGAAGCAGGTACTAAATTCATTAACACTGCATAAATATTAGAGTATTGAATTTTACCTTTAAACCATTGATGTGTAAAACGAGCATATGGATAATTAAACGAGTTATCGCTCAAAAGTAAAGAACGATAACCAGCACCAATTTTATGTTTACCATGCCCAAATTGAATATTGATATTTTTACTTGCTTGAATTGAAACAAACCCAGAAGAAAAAGCATAATCATACCCACTGCCATTAAATGATTTCCATCTTCCTTGCCCAGGAATTACCAAATTTAATTTATTATTTGAATTAATGTAGTTAGGAAAAAAAGATTGATTCTCAACAAACATACTTTCGAAATATATTTTATCGCCAACTTGTCCACTTCCTATAAAGCCTCGAGTGTTAGTATATAGTTTATTGTTTAGAGAATCTGCAAAATCATTTCCAATTTCAAGATTTAATATGGGGTCTAATTGTAATTTAAATTTTTCATTTGGCGATTCTATTTTAATTGCGTGATTTAAAAAAATAAATTTTGATATAGAGTTGTTTTTATATAAAGAATGGCTATCTGTTAAATAAATATATTTTTTAGAAAAAAATGGGATATATGGTTTTAGATTTGTGTGAATATCATCACTCAATTCAGCTAATTTTTTTTCAGTAAAAAGCGAAAAAAAATAATCATTAGGCAAATTATAATACTGAGCCTTTATGGAATGTATAATTAAAACAAAAAAAAATATTAAGGATTTTAATTTCAATGGCTTAATATGTTTTTAAATTTTTATTTTTTATATAATCTTCGTAAACTGATTTAATTCCTTCTTCTAAATTTATTTTATGTTTCCATCCCAAACTGTTAAGGAAACTCACATCCATCAATTTTCTGGGGGTTCCATCAGGTTTTGATAAGTCGTGCTTTATTTCGCCAACATATCCAATTATTTTTTGAATTAATAATGCCAAGTCTTTAATCGATATATCTGATCCAGTTCCAATATTTATATGTTTGTTTCCGTTATAGTTTTTCATTAAAAATACACAAGCGTCACCTAAATCATCAGCATTTAAAAATTCGCGTAAAGGCAAACCTGTTCCCCAAATTTCTACGAAGGGTAAATTATTTTCTTTTGCTTGATGAAATTTTCTGATAAGAGCAGGCAGTACATGGGAATTATTTATGTCGTAACTATCATTTTTCCCGTATAAATTTGTGGGCATCACCGAAAAAAAATTACAGCCATGTTGTCTAAAATAACTTTCGCACAATTTTATACCGGCAATTTTAGCAATGGCATATGGTTCGTTGGTGTCTTCTAAATAACCACTAAGCAAATAATCTTCTTTAAGAGGCTGAGGAGCCATTTTAGGATAAATACAAGAGGAGCCAAGGAATAATAATTTTTTTACTTTGTTTACAAATGATGCATAAATAATATTATTTTGAATCATTAAATTATCATACAAAAAGTCAGCACGATAAAAATTATTTGCCTGAATTCCCCCAACTCTAGCCGCTGCTAAAAAAACATAATCAGGCTTTTCGGTTTCAAAAAACTCATCGACTTGTTGCGTTTTTTTTAAGTCTAGTTCTGATGAAGTTTTTAATAAAAAATTTTTGTAACCTTTTTCTTGTAAGCTTCTAAATATTGCAGAGCCAACCATTCCTTTGTGACCAGCAATATATATTTTAGAATTAAGTTCCATTTAAAATAAAATGAGGGTTAGAATTTATAGTTTTTTACAAAAGAATGGTTGTAAAATTTATTCATTTTGATTTAATACTTTATGCCCACCTTCTAATAAATATTTATCACGTTTAAACAAAGCTAAATCTGCTTGCACCATTTCTTTGCATAGATCGGCAACCGGACATTTAGCAACCCATCCTAATTTATTTTTAGCTTTTGATGCATCGCCTAATAATAAATCCACTTCTGCAGCTCTGTAGTATTTTGGATCTATTTCTACAATCACTTTTCCTGTGGAATCAATTCCTTTTTCATTTTCTCCTTTTCCTTGCCATTTTAAATTTATGCCAACCTCCATAAAAGCCATATTGATAAACTCTCTTACTGAAATTTTAATGCCAGTTGCCAAAACAAAATCATCGGGCTCATCTTGTTGGAGCATTCTCCACATTCCCTCTACATAATCTTTTGCATGACCCCAATCTCTTTCTGAATTAATATTGCCAACAAATAGTTTTTCTTGCATACCCAAACTAATTCTTGCGGCGGCACGACTAATTTTACGAGTAACAAAAGTTTCGCCTCTAAGTGGGCTTTCATGATTAAATAAAATTCCATTACAGGCAAACATCCCATAGCTTTCTCTATAGTTTTTTGTAATCCAAAAGCCATACAATTTAGCAACACCGTAAGGGCTTCGAGGATAAAATGGAGTGGTTTCTTTTTGAGGAATTTCATGAACAAGACCATAAAGTTCGCTAGTTGAGGCTTGATAAAAACGTGTTTTCTTTTCTAAACCTAAAATACGAATAGCTTCTAAAATACGGAGTGGCCCAAGAGCATCAGCATTAGCCGTGTATTCTGGAGTTTCAAAACTAACTTTTACATGGCTTTGCGCTGCAAGATTATAAATTTCGTCTGGTTGAACTTCTTGAACTATTCGAATTAAGTTCGTGCTATCAGTTAAATCGCCGTAATGCAATTTAAAGTTAATATTCTTTTCATGCTGATCTTGGTATAAGTGATCAATTCTATCTGTATTAAACAACGAACTTCGGCGTTTGATACCGTGAACAAAATACCCTTTGCTGAGCAGCAACTCTGCCAAGTAGGAACCATCTTGTCCTGTTATTCCTGTTATAAGCGCAACTTTTACCATAATTTAAGTATCAATATTACAAAAAAATAGTTATTTATTTACATTAGTTTTAATAATTGATTTAAGTTGATTTTATTATATTTGAATTTTATATCATATTTAGTAACAAGAGAAAACATGAAACCAAAAGCTAAACCAGAAAAGAAACATCAAGTCATCAGTGTTAGTATCCCAACTTTCAATAAAAATAATTATTTTATATTATTAGCTGGATTGGTATTAATAGCAACTGGTTATTTGTTAATGATAGGTGGTGGTAGCGAAGATCCTAACTTATTTAATCCTGAAATATTTAATTTTCAGAGAATCACTTTAGCTCCAATTTGTTGTTTGATAGGTTTTGTTGCAATCATTTTTGCAATCATGTGGCGCCCAAAAAAGATTGTAGAAAAAACGATTGATTAAGCTATATTTTTAGTTTTAATTAAATAAAACTAAATGTTTTTAATTAATTATGACATACGTTCAGGCCTTTATCATTGCAATAATTGAAGGATTAACAGAGTTTTTACCTGTTTCTTCAACTGGCCATATGATGATTACCACGGCAATGTTAGGTGTTAAAATAACTCCTTTTGTTAAGTTATTTACCATCGCGATTCAGCTAGGGGCAATTTTAAGCGTTGTGGTATTGTATTTTAAAAGATTTTTTAAGTCTACAAATTTTTATATTAAACTTATTGTTGCGTTTATTCCTAGCGCAATTGCTGGGCTAATTTTAGGCGATTTGATTGATCGTCAATTAGAGAATGTTTTTGGCGTAGCCATTGCTCTTTTTGTTGGTGGTTTTATTTTAATTTTTGTTGATAGTTGGTTTAAATATCCAAAATACACAAACGAAGATGATGTAAGTTTATTCGGGGCTTTTAAAATTGGTCTTTTTCAATGTTTAGCATTGTTTCCGGGAGTTAGCAGAAGCGCTTCAACGATAATTGGTGGAATGACACAAAATTTAAATCGACAAACTGCAGCCGAATTTTCTTTTTTTTTAGCAGTTCCCACTATGTTTGCAGCTACAGTTAAAAAGATACTTGATTTTTATAATCAAGATATTACTATTTCTTCTCAAGAAATAAAATTATTAGCTTTTGGAAATATTGTTTCATTTGTTGTTGCATTAATTGCAATTAAAACATTTATTGGCATTTTGAATAAGTATGGATTTAAATATTTTGGATTTTATCGCATAATACTTGGTGGCATATTAATCGTTTTATTTCTACTAGGAAAAGAAATCTCTGTCGTTTAACATCATACTGTTGATTAAACCTTTCTATTTCATACCTATTTATTTAAATATTAAATAACTTTGTTCATTAAATTAATTTCTTTTGAGCGATAGAATAACAAAAAAAAGAGTTCGGGTTTCTAGTTTTACTGTAATAATAAGTCTATCTATGGTTTTATTTATGTTAGGCGCTTTGGGTTTATTAATTATAAATGCTAATAAATTATCAAAACACTTTAAAGAAAATATAGGATTTCAAATTTATTTGAAAGATACAACTACCTCTATTCAAAAAGATGCTTTTATTCAGGAATTGAGTAGTTCTAGATTTACCAAACAAGTTTTATTTATCAGTAAAGAAAAAGCAGCTCAAAAACTTAAGACCGATTTAGGTGAAGATTTTGTGTCTTTTTTGGGTACTAATCCACTTTTAAATTCAATAGAATTAAAAATAGAAGAAAGTTATGCCAACACCGATACCTTATTTATCGTTGAAAAACAAATACTCCAGAATAATTTTGTAAAAGAAGTTGTTTATCAAAAAGACATGATAAATAATTTAAATAAAAATACCAAAGCAGTTGCCTTTTTTATACTTATTTTTAGTATGGCTTTGTTGATTGTAGCTATTGCTTTAATCAATAATACAATTAGACTTTCTATATATTCGCAAAGGTTTTTAATTAGAACAATGTATCTAGTTGGAGCTACACGCTCTTTTATTAGCAAACCATTTATATTTAAAGGATTTAAACAAGGTATCATTGCAGGGATAAACGCTTCAATTATGTTAGTATTTTTCTTAATATTTAGCACTAAATTTATTCCCGATTTATTACAATTACAAGACGAAAATATATTAATTATTTTATTTGGGAGCATTATTTTATTAGGTGTTTTAATTTCAGGCCTTAGCGCATTTTTGTCTGTTTCCAGATATTTGAGATTAAAAACAAGTGATTTGTATTTTTAAATATTCTTAACTTTTCTTTTTTAAAAATTGTGTATATTTGTTTATATAAATTAATATAAATTATGGAAAAAAATTTTAGAAGTACAGATATAGATAAAATAGAATATACAACAACTGTTGGAGAAAATAAATTACTTCGCTCTTCTTTCTCTTGGATGGCTTTAGCAATGCTCCTTTCTTCTTCAGCTGCTTTTTTGTTTGCATTTAATCCTGATTTTACTTCACTTTTATATGAGCAGTCTGATGGAGTTCTAAAACCTACAATATTTGCCTATGTTGCTATGTTTTCTCCGCTTGCTTTTGTTTTTGCAATTAGCTTTGGATTAAACAGAATGTCTTATTCAACTTTAATAATTTTATTTGTAGCTTATTCTATTGTTAATGGCATCAGTTTTAGTTTTATTTTTTTTATATATGAATTGGGATCAATTGCAACTGTTTTTTTAAGTACCACTGCTTTATTTGCTATTATGGCAATTGCGGGTTATACCACTAAAACAGATTTAACAAAATTAGGCAGTATTTTAATGATTGGGGTTGTTGGAATTTTTATTGCGTCTTTAATTAATATGTTTATGGGTAGTGCAAAAATGGATTATATTATTAGTATACTTGGAGTTGTTATTTTTACAGGACTAACAGCTTATGATGTTCAAAAAATTAAAAACATTGGTCATGAGATTGGAGATTCTGAAAGTGGAAAAAAATTAGGCTTAATGGGGGCACTCACGCTTTATTTAGATTTTATTAATTTGTTTTTATTCTTACTCAGATTGTTTGGAGGAAGAAAAAATTAATTTTTTTTATAATTTTAAAATTCACTTAAACACAAAATTTCTTTCGAGAACATTTTCATAGATTTTTGTTTATTTTTCCTAATTTTTGTTTTTATAATATATAATTATAATTTAGAAAAGTTTTTAAAAATAATATTTAGCTAATTTAAACTTAACTTTAAATTTCTTGAAATTTCTTTTTTATTTAGTAAACCATAGTTTTTTCATTATTTTTAGTTATATATTTGTTAGGTTCTAGTTTTAATAGTAATTTATTTTAATAGAATCTTTAAATACCTATGAATTTTAAAATTATAAATACAATTAAAAAGTTAGTATTTATTTATTTATTTATTTACTACAATGTATATTTTTCTCAAAATAGCACTTGCTCAAACGCTACTCCTTTTTGTACAGGCAATGTTGTGAATTTTCCTGCTGCAACAAATGCAGCTGCCGCTCAACCAGGACCTAATTATGGCTGTCTTGGTTCTCAGCCAAATCCCGCTTGGTTTTTTATGCAAATGAGTACATCTGGTCCTATGACAATTGTAATGTCTGCCAATTGGGATATTGATTTTATTTGCTGGGGCCCTTTCCCTAATATGGCTGGAGCCTGTAGTAATTTAACTCAAGGTAATACACAATCATGTAGTTATTCTGGATCAAACACAGAAACTTGTACCATAGCAAATGCCATCGCAGGTCAATTTTATTTGTTATTAATAACCAACTTTTCAAATCAAGTACAAAATATAACATTTAGTCAGAGTAACGCTAATTCTCCTGGCGCAGGAACTACAAACTGCGGTTTGGTTTGTTTGATTAGCGGAACCAATACTGGTGTTGTCTGTCCGGGTAATTCAGCGACTTTATCTGTTTTACCAGCACCAGCTACTAGTTCAGCTGTAACTTCATATACATGGCTTGCACCAGGAGGATTTTCAACTACTATTTCGCCCATAATTACACCAAGTTTACAATCTACTATAACATATACTTTAAGAGGCAGTACAGCTAGTAGTACTTGTCAGTCACTGTCTACCGTCACTGTCGCCCCCAACCCAGTATTTACTTTAACTCCATCTAATCCAAGCATATGCCAAGGGGGTAATTTTTTTGCTTCCTGTAATTTTGCAGCCGGTTCTAATACTACTGCCTTTGCTTATTCATGGGCACCTAATTCAGGTGC
>SYAL01000017.1 GCA_005787585.1 Bacteroidota bacterium | reverse complement strand
CGACGTCGGGCACCTTGAGCAGCAGCTCGAGCGGCGTGCGACGAGGATCAAACTCTCCATTGTAAAAAAAAGTTTGTCCCTCAGATTCACTCTACCAATATTATAAATATCAATAAAGCGAAACTTGCTAATTTAGCTCATTTCATGTTTTATTATCTTAAGGACGTTATGTTGTCTTTTGCAACATCCCTCAAGGGCTAGTGTATATCTCTATACTTTAAAGCTTTGTGTGTTAATTCGTAAATACTGACAATCGAAATTTTATTCTCTCTTGTCGAATCACTTACTATTGTTTGTTTACCAATCTTTTCAATGAACGTCTTTAATATCTTTCTTATAAAATTATAGCCCTTTTTGAACTATTTTTATGTCATCTTATATATTCTTAAACGTAACTCTTTTAACCTTTATTTTTACTGCCTTTTCTTTTAGGGGTGGCAAAATTACACATCCTTTTCTTATTCTCCAAATATATTCCTATTTATTTTTATAGAAAATTATAAAAAAGTCAGCTAAACTTTTTTATTAAGTTGTCTAAAATAATTTTGTAGTTTTGTATAATTAAAAAAATCTTTTAGTCAATATTAAAAAAAGACTTCGAAAATTATTCAAACGATTTTCTTGAAGAAAAGTTTGATTATAAATTGCTCAAGCCTCAATTTAGAAGTATATTTAAGTTTTAAAAATATGGAATATAATACACAATTAGACAAACTTATCATTCCTGAGTATGGAAGAAATATTCAAGGTATGATTGAGTACTGCTGCACTATTAAAGATAGAGAAGAGCGTAATTTATGCGCTAAAGCTATTATCCAAGTAATGGGACAACTCAATCCTCCTCTTAGAGATGTGGCAGATTTTAATCATAAATTATGGGATCACTTATACATTATATCACAATTTAAATTAGAAGTTGACGGACCTTATAGCATGCCAAATCCCGAAACATTTAAAGAAAAACCTAAAGTGTTAGACTATCCAAAGGGAAGAATTAAATATAAGCATTACGGCAAAACTATAGAAGAAATCATAAAAAAAGCTAAAGAATTTCCTGTTGGGGCAGAAAGAAATGAGTTAACAAGACAGATAGCGAATCATTTAAAAAAATCTTATTACAATTGGAATAAGGATAGCATTACAGATGAAGTAATTCTAAAAAATCTTTATGAACTTTCGGCAGGTGAACTAAAAGTTGAGGGAGACGCTCCACTTAGCTCTCATCAAGATTTACGAGGCAATCCAAACAAAAAGTTTTTCCACAAAAACAATAAACACAAAAATAATCATCATAAACATAAAAACACAAGAAAATTTTAATTCTTTAATATGGCAATTTTTGAAGTACACGGAGGGCAAAAATTAAAAGGTGAAATTATACCTCAAGGTGCAAAAAATGAAGCGCTACAGATTCTTTGTGCGGTGCTTTTAACTAAAGAAAAAGTGACAATTAGCAATTTACCGAACATTGTAGATATTATAAAACTGATTGAATTACTTTCTGAATTGGGAGTTAAAGTTGAAAAAAATGGACCTGAAGAATATACTTTTCAAGCTGATGATGTAAATATCGATTATTTAATTTCTCCTGAATTTAAAAAAAAAGGTGGAAGCTTAAGGGGCAGCATGATGATTGTGGGGCCTATGCTAACCAGATTTGGTAAAGCTTTTATGCCTAAACCAGGCGGAGATAAAATTGGAAGGCGCCGTGTAGATACTCATTTTATTGGCTTTGAAGCTCTAGGCGCTAAATTTAATTATAAACCTGAATTAGAATTATTTGAGGTAGAGGGTGCTCATTTAAAAGGTGCTTACATGTTATTAGACGAAGCTTCGGTAACCGGTACCGCAAATATTTTAATGGCTGCTTGTTTAGCAGAGGGGATTACAACTATTTACAATGCCGCTTGCGAACCTTATTTGCAGCAACTTTCTAAAATGCTCAACAATATGGGTGCTAAAATAACTGGGGTAGGTTCTAATTTACTCAAAATTGAAGGTGTTAAAGAACTGAAAGGGACAAAACATCGTTTATTGCCAGACATGATTGAAATCGGCTCTTTTATTGGGATGGCAGCCGTTACTCAATCTGAAATAACTATTAAAAATGTGAGTTACGATAATCTTGGTATTATTCCTACTATATTTGGAAGGCTTGGAATTAAAATAGAAAGGCGAGGTGATGATATTTTTGTTCCAGAACAAGAAAGTTACGAAGTAGATACTTTTATTGATGGCTCAATCTTGACAATTAGTGACGCTATTTGGCCGGGATTTACGCCAGACTTGATTAGTATTGCTTTAGTAACAGCAATTCAAGCAAAAGGCAATGTTTTAATTCATCAAAAAATGTTTGAGAGCAGACTTTTTTTTGTTGATAAATTAATTGATATGGGCGCTAAAATTATTTTATGCGACCCTCATCGTGCATCAATAATGGGTATGGATAGAAAAATTCAATTAAAAGGAATTCAAATGGCTAGTCCTGATATTAGAGCTGGTGTTGCTTTATTAATAGCTGCTATGAGTGCAAAGGGTAAAAGTGTAATTTTTAATATCAATCAAATAGATAGAGGATATCAGTATATTGACACCCGTTTAAATGCAATTGGTGCTCAAATTATTCGAAAAAATTCATGAAAAGTAATTATTACTTAATCCTATTAATTGTTTGTTTATTTATTTTTTCTTTTTACTTTAGTAATGTAAGCAAAAATAAGAATGAGATTTATTTACAAAATTCTACTATTGGTTTAAACTTTGGGAACACTGCCCCTGAACTTATTTTTAAAAATCCAAATGGAACTTTAATTAAGTTATCTTCGCTTAGAGGAAAGTTGGTTTTAATTGATTTTTGGGCAAGCTGGTGTGGTCCTTGCCGACGAGAAAATCCAAACATTGTATCTGCTTATAATTATTTTAAAAATAAAACTTTTATAAACGGCAAAGGTTTTGACATCTACAGTGTTTCGCTTGATGGAAATGTTGATGCTTGGAAAAAAGCAATTGAAAAAGACGGCTTAGATTGGATTAACCATGTGAGCGATTTGTTTGGTTGGAACAGTAAAGCTGCCGTTATATATAATATAGAAAGCATACCTACTAACTATTTAATTAATGAGAAAGGTATTATTATTAGTAGAAATTTGAGGGGTGAAGATTTAATAAAAACTCTTGAAAAACTTGTTAAATAAAATTTATTTTATAATTATTAATACTAATTGTATTTAAAATTTCATCTAATTTTTATGAATTTTAAAATCAAACTCAAAGAAAATTTGTAAAAACGTAACTGACAATTTATCTTTAATTAATTTATGGCAAAGTAATTGATTTAATTGTTTAAGAGAAATATATTAATCGATTAAAACCCATGCAAAATAACGAAAATAACCCTTCTGAAGAAAATCTAGAGGCCTTTACCAATTCAGAATTAGCTGACAATACGACTGAAAAAAACGAAAATACTGACGAAAAAACTATTTTAAGCAAAACGAAAGAATTAGAAGAAAGAATTGTTGAAATAAATGATAAATATCTTAGATTATATTCTGAATTTGATAATTACAGAAAACGTAGTTTAAAAGAAAAATCAGATTTTATTAAAACTGCAGCCGAAGATGTTTTTAAAAGTATTTTGCCAGTTATTGATGATCTCGATCGTGCTCTCAAATCAAATGAAGAAATCGAAGATTCTAAAATTATAAAAGAAGGCATACAACTTATTTATAATAAACTAAAAAATAACACCCTTCAAAAAGGACTAGTTTCATTTGACAGCGTAGGATTAGCTTTTGATGCAGATAAGATGGAAGCTATTACTCATATTCCCGCAAAAAGCGATGAACAAAAAGGAATTGTAATTGATGAAACAGAAAAGGGATATAAACTTGGCGACAAAGTAATCCGCTTTGCAAAAGTAATTGTTGCGCAATAAATATTATTATGGCTAAAAGAGATTATTACGAAATTTTAGGGCTTTCAAAAAATACTAGCGATGAAGAAATAAAAAAAGCTTATCGCAAATTAGCCATTAAATATCATCCTGATAAAAATCCTGAAGATAAAGTTGCTGAAGAAAAATTTAAAGAAGCTGCAGAGGCTTATGAAGTTTTAAGTAACTCCGAAAAACGTCAGCGTTATAATCAATTTGGACATGCAGGACTTGGTGGCTCGGCTGGTGGTGGCTTTGGTGGCGGTGGAATGAATATGGATGACATATTTAGTCAATTTGGTGATATTTTTGGTGGTGCTTTTGGAGGTGGAGGTGGAAGAAGTAGTGGTAGAAGGGTAAATAGAGGAACTAATTTAAGAGTTAAAGTAAAATTGAATTTACAAGACATAGCCAACGGCGTTGAGAAAAAAATTAAAGTAAACAAACACATTAGTTGTAAAACTTGTAGTGGTACTGGAGCAAAAAACAGACAATACGACACTTGCAGAACATGTAATGGAACCGGAGCAATTACTCGTATTCAACAAACTATTTTAGGAGCTATGCAAACGCAAAGCGCCTGTAATTCTTGTGGTGGAGAAGGTCGAATTATTAAAGATAAATGCAATACATGTCGCGGTGATGGTATTATTAGAGAAGAAGAAGTTATTAATATAAATATCCCTGGTGGCGTTGCCGATGGCATGCAATTAAGTATGAGTGGTAAAGGAAATGCCGCAGCAAGAGGTGGAATTAACGGAGATTTATTAATTGTAATTGAGGAAGAAGAACATCCTTTTTTAAAGCGCGAAGGCAATCATTTAATTTATTATTTAAATATTGGGTTTCCTGATGCTGCCATTGGCACAACTGTTGAAATACCTACTGTAGATGCAAAAGCAAAAATAAAAATAGACCCGGGTACTCAAAGTGGAAAAGTATTAAGATTAAAAGGCAAAGGTTTACCTGATGTTAACTCATATAGTAAAGGTGATTTATTAGTTGAAATTAGTATTTATACCCCTACTCACCTTAGTGCCGAGGAAAAAAAGATTTTAGAGCAATTAAAAGAATCTAAAAACTTTGAACCAAACCCGAGTAAAAAAGAGAAAGGTTTTTTTGATAGAATGAAAGACTATTTTGATTAATTATATTTTCGTTTTTTTTAAAACAGAAAATAAATTTCTATTTAATTATTTTGCATGTTAATTTATCTGACTACATTAAAATTTTTTCATTTATAAAATTTAGAGCTCATAACATTTTTTTTATAATAATAGGAAAATTAAAAAGTTATTTTTAAGTTAGCTAAAATTAATGTAATATGAAAAAATACCTATTTGTAATTTTATCGTTTAGTTTTGCTATTAGCATAGCTCAAACTATCCCAACTTGTAGTCTAGATTCTATATTCATTCAATCAAGTAATTTTGGTATTCATCCTGATAGTGCAACTAACTTTTCATCAGGGCAACTTAATCAACCATATCTTCAAAATATCACAGTTAAGGTCCCAAAAGATACCATTCAGAGTATTATAAAAATTTGTTTTACCAGATTTGTAGTTTCAACGCCAAGTAATGTTGTTAATTATGGACTACCTCCTGGTTTACAAGTATCCTCTTCAAATTCAATAGTAGCTGGTAATGCCAACATAAATGGCTCTCCCTCTCTTCGTTTTCCTGGTAATGCCAATAATTGCGCAAGTATTTTTGGAGTACCTACTACTGTTGGAAATTATTTATTAAAATTTCAGATTCAGGCCTACGGTACAACTGTTCTTTCTTTTCAACAATGTCCGTCTGTTCCAAATTACACTTCCGGGTTACTAGTAAATACAACCAACTTAAATTACTACTTAATCAACGTTGTAAATACAACGGGCATTGATCAAAACTCTTTAAATAAACCATTTTCAATAATTCATTATAATCAAGATATTTTAATAAAAAACAAATTTCAATCAAATTTAACAGCTAATTTGTTCAATATTGAAGGGAAAAAGTTAAGAACCTTTAAAATTGATGCACAAGAATCTTCTGTAAAAATAAATGATCAATCAATATTAACACCAGGTATTTACATGCTAAAAATTTCTTCTCAAAATCAAACTTGGACTGATAAATTTATTGTGCAACCATAGCCATACAAGATTTTGGTATATGTATCGAAATAAAATTGTTTTATTATTTTTCTATTTTTATTGTTTTTCGGCACAATCTCAAAAAATAATTTATGGTAAAGTAAGCGATACTGAAAATAAAGAACCAATTACTGGAGCTATTATTCAATGGGATTCAAAAACACTCACTACATCCGATAAAAATGGTTTTTTTTATTTATTAACTAATACTTTTCAAGGTGAGTTAAGTGTTTCAATGGTTGGTTATGAATCAAAAAAAATTGGCATTAAAAAAATTGAATCAGACAGTATTTTTTTATCTATTTTACTAAATACAGATGTTATTTTAGATGAAGTTGTTATTAGTGCTGGGAGATTTGAGCAAAAACGATCTGAGGTTACGGTTAGTATGGATTTGATTAAACCAGAACTAATTCATCAAAAAAATGCCACACAGCTTGATCAAATAATTACACAAGTTCCTGGCGTTACTTTTCAAGACGGACAAGCCAGTATTCGAGGTGGTAGTGGTTTTAGCTATGGTGCTGGTAGCCGAGTTCTGATGCTTCTCGATGACATGCCTATGATTTCTGCAGATGCTGGGGATATTAAATGGTCATTTATACCTATTGAAATGGTAGAGCAAATTGAAGTGACGAAAGGAGCTTCTTCAGTATTATATGGCTCTGGGGCTCTAAATGGCGTTATTCACCTCAGAACACGTTATGCAAGAGACAAGCCCTATACACAAATAACCACTTTTTTAGGAAACTACGACGATCCCAGAAATACTTATAAATGGTGGAAAGGAAGATCTCAATTTCAAAAAGGACTTACAATAACCCATATACAAAAAATTAAAAACTCTGATATTTCAATTAGTGGGCAGTATTTTAAAGATGACGGATACCGATTTTTAGAAAATGAAAACCGTGCGCGAGTGCATCTCTCATGGAATTATAAACCAAAACAAATAAAAGGTTTAAGTAATAAACTATCTGGTGCTTTTTTGCAGAATAAAGGGGGATTATTTTATTTATGGCAAAATTATGATTCGGCTTTTATACCTCAAAATAGAGAACTGCAAACCTTGTACAGTCTAAATGGAAATTTAGATAATGTTACTGATTATATTAATACTGCAAACCATTTTAAATTAACCTGGCGGAATCGCTATTTCTATACTAATAATTTAAGCAGTTTCTCACATATGAATTATTCTGAATTGCAATTTCAAAAACAACTGCAAGACGGTATAGTATTTAACAGCGGCATTATTGGTATTCGATCCGAAACTATATCTGATATCGTATACGGAAATCATTTAGGCCTTCAGTATGCTTTTTATAATCAGCTGGATGCTTCGTGGATTAAAAAACTACATCTAACAATTGGCTTAAGAATGGAGCGTGCAAAATTAGACAAAGAAACTTCTGAATATAATTGGTTTGGGATTACAAGGCCAATAGTGCCTGTTTTAAGATTCGGAGCAAACTATGAAATATGGAAAGGTTCAAATATCAGAGCTTCATATGGACAGGGTTATCGTTTTCCTAGCACTGCTGAAAAATATGTTAATACAGGAGTCAGCGTTTTAAAAATTTTTCCTAATCCTAATTTAAAGGCCGAACGAGGAGAAAATATGGAAATTGGTATTAAACAAGGTTTTATTATTGGTTACTTGAAGGGACAAATTGATGCTGCTGCATTTTGGACGCGTTATGATAACATGATTGAGTTTGTATTTAATTATTATAACTCTGATCCAAATTTACCATTAGTTGAAAAATTAAATTATTATGGTTTTAGATCTGAAAATCTGGGAAAGTCTGATATTAAAGGGTTAGAAATTAGTCAATCTATGTTTTATAATTATAAGCACTGGTCTATTCAAACTATGGGCGGATATACTTTTATTAATCCACTAAAACCAGATTTTAATATTCAACGAGATACACTTGGTTTATATTATCCTTTTTTGGATTCTTCTCAGTTCAATGTTCTTAAATACAGAAGCAAACATTTATTTAAATGGGATATTAACATAACCTATAAAAAGTTATCTCTGGGCTGGAGCTGCCGCTATCAAAGTCGAGTATTAAATATTGATAATAGATTTATTAGACCTATTTTTGAAGAATTAGGTAATGGTTTTGAAGCTGATGATGCCCCAAGTATTTTACCAGGGTTAAAAGCCAATTGGAATGAATTTAGTAAATCCTTTTGGGTACATGATTTAAGATGTAATTTTCAGGTAACCCGTTCCTGGACAATTGCATATATTGTTAATAATGTTACCAATACCTCATACCAAAGTAGACCAGGAGATATGCGACCTCCTCGACTAAATCAAATTCAAATCACTTTTACACCAGTATACAAAAATTAATTTTGTTGGTCTATTTTAATAATTTTTTCTATTGGCTTATCTATAAATATTATAAACAAAAACTTGTCAGTTCGTTAAAAATTTTTCCTCTTTTAATTTTTATATCAACAACTTTTAACTTCAAAACCTCATCTCAATTCTTATTTACAAAAAAGTAAATAAACTCGAAGTAACTTTGAATTATCGATTCGATAAAAAATTCTACTAACTTTAATTTTTGTGTTTAAAAAATTATGAAATTATTTTTCATGATAATAAAATAAACAAAAAAAGGTAGCCAAAATGGCTACCTTTTTAAATTTAATTAATAACTAAAATTATTCAATAACCAATTTATAGTTAGCTGAACCCAATTTAGTATCTATTTTAACAATATAAATACCTTTTGCATATCCATTTAAGTTAAATGTTTCAGAAGTATTTTGTGTTGTTGACTTCACTATTAATTTACCTAAACCATCTAATACACTTATTGTTTTCTCGCCATCAAATTCAAATTTAGCGGTAAACAAACCTTTGGTTGGATTTGGGAAAATAAAAGTATTTTGGAGTCCATTAGTATTAGCTTCTATTCCAGTACAACTATTTACTTTAATCAAAAATGATAGGTTGTTTACACAAGAGTTGCTGTTTGTACCAGTCACAGAGTAAAACCCAGTTGATAAAGGAGAAACTGTAAAGCTATTAGCAACAATATTTCCTGGCATCCAAGTATAGGTGGTTGCTCCATTTGGTGTAATGGTTGCTATATCACCTCTGCAAATTTCTGGAGCCGCAGGATTAATCGTAATTACTGGTAAAGGATTAACAATAATAGATAATGTTGCATTACCAATACATCCTAATGTGTCTTCCGCAATTACAGAATAAACTGTAGTTGAATTTGGAGAAAAGATTTGAGTGTTATTAGTACTTCCATTGCTCCAAGTGTAAGAAATAGCACCAGTTACCGAAAAACTTGATGAGCCACCCAAACAAATTGATGCTGAGGGAGGTGTTATTACTATAATTGGGATAGGGTTTGTTGAAATTATGATTGTATTGGATCCTACACAATTATTAGCCCCCGTACCGAATAAAGTATAAGTAGTTGAAGCTGTTGGCGTAACTATTGTATTAAGATTATTTCCACCTACACTCCAAGTGTATGAATTGGCACCTGAACCAGTTAATGTTAACGAAGTTGAGTTACAAACTAAAAGAGAACTGGCTGTGATTGAAATTGAAGGGGCTGGATCAGTTAAAACAATAGCACTCGCAGATGAACTGCAACCATTTGCATCAGATCCGAGAACAGAAAATTGAGTGGGTGCTGATGGGGTGAATGCAGATGTAGAACCTGTATTATTATTAGCCCAAGTATATGTTAATGCACCAGATGCTGTAAACGTAACTGGAGATAATGCACATACAGTTACCAGTGTAGGTGTAACAGCTACAGTCGGCAATCCATAAGCATATAATGTAGCAGTTTGAGAAGATGAACAGCCAATTGAATTTGTACCTACTACACTGCATATTATACTTGATAGAGGGCCAGATGCAATAATATTTGCTGTATTGGTGTAGGTATTGTTAGACCAAGAATAAGTTACAGAACCTGATGCAGTAAAAGTAAATGGAGAATTAGGACAAGCAGTTGCTGTTGAAGGAGTAATTACCATATTTGTTCCTGAAATAACAGAAACGCTAACCTGGTTAACAGAAACACAACCATTAGCACCAGTACCAAGAACAGTGTATACGGTATTGGCAAGAGGTGTGTATGTTTGAGTATATGGTGGAAGTGGAACAGTAAAAGAAGGGCCACTTAAACTATTATAAGTATAACTTGTGGCTCCAACAGGAGTAAGTGTAATAGTGTTACCACAAATGATATTTCCACCTCCTGTAATTGTAACAGATGGGGCTGGTAAGATATTAATACAATAATCTTCAGTCTCACCCCAATTATATGGATTTGCAGGACCAGGTACAGAACCTTCTACTGCAACAACTCTCATTCGTGTCACTCCAACACTTGCTGTATTTGGAATATTTAAAAATCCTGAATTAACTCCATTAACAGTTGCACCATTAGAATAAACCATTTCACCTGGATCAGTAAAATTACCATTTTGATTAATATCTACGTATATATTCATCCCAACACCGTACCAACCACCACAAGTACCCAATGTGACTGAAAAAGGAACCTGTCCAGTACAAACAGAGGGAGCTGCTACAAAATAGGTATAATTAGCATATCGCTGAGCAATTGAACCAGGTCCAGGCCCAACAGAAACACAAGTACTAATATTAGTCATGGTTCCAACTGAAACTGTTAAGATTTCTTCGTCGCCAGCTATACCAGCTATAGATGGTGCATATGGATTACAAGCACAAGGGTTAACCAATGGAGAAAATGAAACCACTGAGGTGGAAGCTGTAAGCCCACCATTTGCACAAGTACTCACCAATTGATAATATGTTGTAGTAGTTGTAGAAGTATTTAATAATGCTCCCGCACCACCTACATTAGCCCAAGGGCCATTGTTGTTTGGAGAAGATTGCCATTGATAAGATAGACCTGTAAAGGCAGACAAACTTGTTGTATTTAAAGTAAAAGCAACATTAGGGCAGCCCTGAGGTGATGAAATAGAAGGGGTTAATGCAGCAGGAACACCACTACAAGGGTTACCAGCAACAATATTAATACAATAGTCTTCGGTTTCACCCCAAGTATAATTACCAGTCGGCCCAGGCACAGTTCCTTCAACTGCAACAACTCTCATTCTAGTAATACCAGGAGTTGCACCGGCAGGTATAATTATATTGCCGGTATTGGCTACGTTATTGGATGATGCAATGGTAGCAACGTTTTCGTTTGCGCCAGTAAATAAACCATCTTGATTATAATCGATATAAATTTTTGTTTGAACACCATACCAACCATTACAAGTACCTACAGTAACACCATAGTTAATAGTAGAACCAATATTAACAGCTGGTGCTGCAACAGCACCAGTGTAGTTGCTATACATTCTATTTACTGAACCTGGACCAGGAGCAGTAGATGCACAATTACTTGTATTATTTAAAGTACCAAAGGTTACATTAAAAATTTCTTCGTCAAAGGAAGAGGTAGCACTAGAACTACCATAAATCAGAGCAGAGCAGGGGGTTTGAACGCAATTGCTTGAATAAGTCATTCTTGTATTTTGATTTAAACTCGCACACGAATAATTAGTTAATAAAACTGAATAGGCACCTGTTGTGGGACAAACCCATGTTCCTTGAGATTCTGCACCACAATTATCATCATAACCAGCTAAAACTGAACCGCCAAAAGCTTGACTGTATACACGTATATATGTATCAGCACCACCAGCTAAACCACAAGTAGCAAAATAATAAGAGCAACCAGCGGTAGCATTAAAATTAAAAGCTCTTGAACCTGAATTGTAAATTGCAGTTGTTTGAGAAGTGGTTGTAGGAAAAATTTGTACGTTTGAAGCAGGAGCCAAACAATATTGTGCTTTTACATTATTAAAAAAGCATGCAAAAATAAAAAAGACAGCAACTAAGGCAGTTTTTTTAATTAAGTTTTTAGGTAGATTTTTTTTCATATGATGGTAGTGTTATTAATTTTGATTTTTTTAACAAAGAATTTTACTAAATTTATTGCATCAATTAATTTTTATTACAATGATAAAACAATAATTTTAAATTAACAACAAATTAATAAAAAAAATTTTTAAACAAAAAAATGTAATTTATTGGTAAATATATTCCTTATTCTGCTTTATTAAATAAAGCGATAATATTTTAACTTAGACATCTAAATTGCCATAATTGAGTTTTTTACCCTTAATGAACAAAATAATTTTAAAAATTAAAATTAAAAAAGGTATATACATGGCTACATTAGGGAAATCGAAATGATTTAAAATAATATTAGATTTTCGCTTTAATCTCTCTGTTATAAGATACATCGAAGGAATTAAAAGTAAAGTTAAGGCCGTAGCAAATAATAATCCAAAAATCATAGTCCAGCTCAAAGGCCCCCAAAATACAACACTATCCCCTCCAAAGAAAATATGAGGGTTAAAGTTTGTAAATAAAGATTCGAAATTAATATTTAAACCCACTGCTAAGGGAATTAATCCTAAAACAGCGGCAATTGCTGTTAATATTACAGGGGTCATTCGAGTGCGACCAGCCTCAACAGTTGCTTCATATAAGCTCATCCCTCCTGAGCGAGCAAACTCTGCAAACTCAACTAGCAAAATACCGTTTCTAACAACAATGCCTCCTAAGGCAATAATTCCGACACCAGTCATTACAATACTCATTTCCATTTTAAATAAACCAACGCCTAATAACACGCCTATAATACTAAATAAAATTTCGGATAATATAATGATAGTTTTACCTAAAGAATTAAATAAACCAACTAAAACCAAAAGCATAATGCCTATTGCACTTAACATTGCTCCACTTAAAAAACTCATGGTTTCTTTTTGATCTTCGGCCTGCCCGCCAAACTTAATATTTACATTACCTACTGGTTTAAAAGATAGGACTAGCTTTTGAATTTTTTCAGCCACCTCATTGGCGTTGTAGCCTTGTTTAACATCAGAAGAAAGCGTAATTAAACGAGTGTTATTTTTACGTTTGATACTCGCATAAGTATTATCATAACGTATATTGCAAACGGCAGAAATTGGAACAGTTCTTACTATGCCACCCATATTCATATCTCGGTAAGTAATTTTTAAATTGCGAATAGTTTCAATATCTGAACGTTGATCTAACTTGTAACGTAACTGCACGGGGTATTCATCATCAACATCTCTAAATTTAGTTGCCTCAATGCCATAAACAGCACCGCGAATTTCCATAGCTAATTGATAAGTAGATAAACCTTCTCGCTGGGTTCTTTCGCGATCTATATCAAAAATAATTTCGGGTTTATTTCCTACAAAATCTGATTTTAGATTATCAAGTCCATCTATTTTAGCATCTTGAATAAATTTTTTAACAAGATTGGCACTATTGACAAGCTCGTCAAATTCGTCGCCAGAAACTTCGATACTAATTGGTTTAGCTTGTGGTGGGCCATTTTGCTCTTGATTTACGGTTATTTCGGCCCCAGGAATTTGCCAATTTAAAGATTGTAATTTGGTTAAATAATCTGTTGTAGATAGGCCATTTCGTTTTTCGTATTCCACAAAAGCGATGGCGATTTTGCCTTTATTGGGATATGCATTTTGGTCTCCATCTCTTGGATCGGTTACCCCAATGGTAACATTACTAATCATAGATTCGACAATTGGATTATTTTTACCAATAACGCTGTTTACTTTATTTTCTACTTGGCGCATAATAGTATTGGTAATATAGGGATCGGTGCCTTCTGGTAATTTAAGATAAACATAAATATTATTTGGGTCTCCTTGCGGAAAAAACACCACTTTAGGGCCACGAGCTACAAAAAAAACGATAGAAAAAATAAATAACAAAATAACGTAAATTACTGGTCGCCAGGGTTTAATAAGGCACCATTTAAGCACTTTAACGTATCTGTTAACTAATGCAGGCCAAACTTTAAATTGCCATGAATTAATTACTTTATAAAGCCAAAAACGGTGTAAAATTAAAAAGAGACCGAGAAAAATAATAAAATTACCTACACCAACATGGCCGCTAGCATAAGCAGTTGCTGCAAGAACTCCGTAAAGTAGTAATTGCATTTTACCTTTTTTATTTATTTTACCATAATTTTTTGCTTCATCATCGTGTTATTTCATAAAATCGACTGCAAATACAGGATTTATAATATAGGCCACAAATAAAGAAGCGACTAAAGAAATAATTAAAGTAATGGGTAAAAAATACATGAATTTGCCAATAATGCCTGTCCAAAATGCCAGAGGTATAAAAGGAGCTAAGGTAGTTACTGTTCCGGTAAGTACAGGTAAAAATACTTCGCCTGCGGCCATTTTAGCCGCAGTTTTAATATCACGCTTACCATTTGCAAACAATCGATGAGTATTTTCAATAACAACAATAGCATCATCAACAACAATGCCAAGAGCTAATAAAAAAGCAAAAAGTACAATCATATTAAAAGTAAAACCAATACCAGGCATTAATAAAAAAGCAATAAACATAGAGAGGGGAACAGATAAAGCCACGAACAAGGCATTGGTAACGCCCATAAAAAACATGAGTACGATGGTAACTAAAATAAAGCCAATAATAATGGTATTAATTAAATCTTGAAGGGTTGTTTTAGTTTGAGCACTTTGATCGCCGCTAATATTAATTTCTATACCTTTCGGAAAATCATTCTTTTTCATTTCGGCAATGACAGTTTTTATTTTATCGGCAGCAGCAATTAAATTTTCGCCAGATCTTTTAATTATATTGAGGGTGATTACATTTTTTCCTTTTGAACTGGAGTAGCTTTCTTTTTCTTTGAAGCCATCTTTTACCTCAGCCACATCTTTTAAAAATAACTTAGCGCCAACGGCAGAGGTTACAATAATATTTTCAATTTCAGTTGGATTTTTAAATTCACTTTTTATATTAATGGTTGGTTTCATTCCATTAATAGGCACATTACCTCCGGTGATTGATAAATTTTCTTGGCCAATTGCCCTTTGAATATCGCCCAAAGTTAATTGGGCGGCTTGTAGTTTATAAACGTCAATGTTAACTTGAATTTCTCGATCGAGTCCGCCAACAATTTTAGCTTCATTAATTTCTTTTAAACCTTCAAGGCCTTCCTGCAAATTTTCGGCATATTTTTTTAATTGTTTTAAATCATAGTTACCAGAAATATTAATGTACATTATGGGTATTTCTGAAAAAGCAATTTCTTTTATCACAGGCTCACGAGTGAGAACTTGGGGCATATCGGAACGAGCTTCGTCTACTGCATCTTTAACTTTTTGTTTAGCTAAATCAGTCTTAATATCGGTTCGGAACTCAACTATAATTACCGATACATCTTGTAAAGAAGTGCTATTAAATTTTTTTATACCCGAAATAGATTTTAATCTTTTTTCAATTGGTTTAGTAATTGTATTTTCGATGTTGGTGGGAGAATTGCCCCCATTGACAGTACTAATGTATATGGTTGGAACGGTAATATCTGGGAAATTTTCTTTAGGCAAAGAATTGTATGCCATAATACCAGCAATAGCAATAAAAATAGTAATTAAATAAACAGTTAATTTATTTTCTATAGCCCAACTAGAAGGTTTAAATTCTTTAAATTTTTCTAACATAAATGTTTATTTCAAATATTTAATTAATAATTGACACTAATTACTAATCAAAAAGTAATTTATTTTTTTATGATTATATTATCTCCCTCGAATACTAAATCGTATCCATCGGTAATTAATAAATCGCCATTATTTAATCCTGATATTATTTCGGCATTTCCATTATATTGATTTGCTATACTAATTTTTTTATTAACTACTTTTCCATTTTCAGCAATCATTACAAAACTATCGTTGGTAGTTTTTTGAATAAATTTAATTGGAATAACTATCAGAGGCGCTGAAGATTTGTAATCATTTATTTTTAATTTAGCTACCATATTTGGTTGAAATTCTTTATTAGAATTTAATGCCACTTCAATGGCAAAAGTGCGGCTTAGGGCATTAATGGTGCGAGAAGAGTATGTTACTTTAGAAAAAACAGAATCATTCATATCGGGAAAAATGAGTAATACTTCATTACCATTTTTAATTTTAGAGACGAAGCTTTCGGCTACCTCTGCTTTGACTTTTAATTTATTAAAATTAACAACACTAATAGCTGCCATTCCTGGAAAAACAGGCTGACCTATTTTGATATTTATGCCATCAACGGTTCCATTAATAGGCGATATAATTTTACTCATTTTGAGTTGCTCTTGAATCATGGATATTTTTTTCTCTAAACTTTCTTTATTTGTTTTGGCTTGTAAAAATTGAATTTCGGTGCCTATTTTTTCGGTCCATAAATTTTCTTGTTTAAAAAAAACTTCTTTAGCTAGTTCGTAATTAGTTTCTAAATCTTGTAATTGTTGCTGAATAATTCGCGTGTCTGTTTCTGCTAAAACCTGATTTTTTAAAACATTATCGCCAGGGTTTACATTAATTTTTATAATTGTACCTGGTATTTCACTTGACAGAGAAACGCTCTCTTCGGCATCTACCCTGCCTTGAACCTCAATAAAAGTTTTAAAAATTTGAGGTACAAGACTCATTATAGAAACTTCTGTTTTTTTATCGTTTAAAGAACTTGTATCTGATTTTTTTAATTCTTCTTCTAAGGCTGCTATTTTAGTTTCTAAATCTACTTTTTGCTTTTTTAGTTTTTCAAGATTGGCTTTATTATCAATAGAGCTATTGCAAGAATACAATGAAACAATAAATAAAAATAGAATAGTAAAATTTTTTAAATAATTACTTTTAACAGGGGCGAAAGAAACGCTAAAATCATTTGATGTCATTTTAATTTTTTTTATAAATTATTTTATTTAACTAAAGTTCCTATTGCTTTTTGATAATCAATTTTTGCTACAATCATATCGAAGCTTGCATTATAATAATTTGTTTGAGCTTCTTTTAATGAGGTTTCGGCATTAACAATTTCTAAATTACTACCTACTCCACTTTGATATTTTTTTTGTGCTACATCGTAAATATGTTGGGCCAGAATCATATTTTTTCTTTGAATAATTAAACTGGAATATGCGTTGCTATATGAAATGCTGGCAGCTGTTGCTTCAAATTCGGCAGCCATTTGCAGATTAACTAGAGTGTTTTTATTTTTAAGTGCAACTATTTTTGCTTGTTCTAATTTATTAATTCTTTGCATACCCGAAAAAATTGGCATATTTAAAGTAAAACCAATTAATGAAACTTGATACCATTGTTTATTAATATCATTTTGGTCAAAATCTAATAAATTAAACCTTGTTCGTTGAGCATTATATTGTAAAGCTCCATAGGCCACAATTGTTGGTAAGAAACCCCATTTCATTCTTTTTACATCAATATCAAAAAGAGATTGTTGAGATTGAATTAATTGGTATTCGGGACGTTTAGATATATCAATTTTAGAAACATTTAATTCTTCGAACTGATCTGAAATTTCGGGAAGAGATTGGGATAAAAAAATAGAATCATTTAACTTATATCCCATCTGAAATTTTAGCATTGTTTCGGACAAACCAATTAATTTAACGATTTTATCTTTTTCGGTTACCAAATTATTGTATTGAACTTCTAATCTCTCTACATCAATTAACTCGGCAAAACCCTGCTGATTAAAAGCTTTGGTATCGTCAAAAATCTTTTTTAAGCGTAATATATTAGCTTCTAATAATTTAATTCGTTCATTATTTATAATTACATTGTAGTAAGCTTTTGAAACCTGAGCAACTAAATCTGATTTAGTTCGGGATAAGTTAATTTTAGATAAATTCATAAATTCTTGAGAAGCCTTTAACCCAAAAATATAGTCGCTACTAAAAATTAATTGAGAAGCAGAAAAACCTGCAGTACTATTATATTTAGTGCCAAATTTAACTGGAAGATATGAGCCTAATGGACCTCCAAAGATTTGTGCGGGTAATAAAGAAGTTGGAATATCTATATAATCTTTTAAATCGATGCTTGAATTTATCTGAGGTAGGCCAATACCAGTAATTTCTTTTCGTCGATAATTGGCGTTTTTTAAATCTAATTCGGCATTTAAATAATTTGGACTGTTTTTAAGAGAAAAATCGATGGCTTGTTGCAAACTAAAAACTTTGGTATTAATTTTTTGAGCATTTAACTTAATTAATAAAACAAAGTGAGCTATGAATATTGTATAGTGTTTAAAATTTATCATATTAATTTATTTTTTTTCGATGGAATCTTACAAAATGAGCATTAAAAAAAAATATTTAAATTAATTTTTTATAATTATCAAATAATTTATGGCCTTTTAAAGTGCAAATACCATAAACAAACATATCTAAGGTTAATTCGTATGATTTTGCAAAGCTAACTTTTTCAAAAGAAAAAGAATTTCCAAACATCAATACATCTATTTGATTTAATCGGAAATGAGATACAAATTCAGGTTCAATATCAGAACGATAATACCCTTGAATCATTCCAACTTTTAAATTACTTAAAGTATTCTTGTATGCAAAGTTTTGTTTAAAAGATTGAAAACGATTAAAAGCAGTAGGATAAAATTTTTTAAGATCAATAAAAAACATAGGGTTTATGTTTTGCATAAAAGTTTTCATTTTATTCGAAATAAGAATCATTTCGTGAATAGGATCAGTTGCAGATTTATTAAATTCTTGAAAATCATGCTCGTGTTGTTTCATTTCGGAATCAAACAATTGAGTTACTAAATCGTCTTTTTCTTTATAAAACTGATAAATAGTTTTTTTTGATATACTTAATTCTTTAGCAATATCATCCATTGTTACGTGTTTAATACCGTATTTAAAAAATAAATGTAAAGCAGTTTTTAATATTTTTTCTTGAATATCCAATTTAAAAAATAGGGTGTAAAACTAAGAAAACTTTAAGTGTTTTGCAAGTTTCTTTAAAAAAAATATTTTTTGCATCTTTACAAATAATGGCTGAGAAAGAAAATATAAAATTAAAGCGATTTCGTGAAATTTTGAGAAGTAAGTATCGACTTATTTTGTTGAATGATTCTAGCTTTAAAGAAAAAATCTCAATTAAATTAACTCCTTTATCATTAATTATTGGAGTTTTCATGCTAATTATCATTTTAACCAGTGTAATAATAATGGTAGTTGCCTTAAGTCCATTGCGAGAATACATTCCAGGTTACGGTGATTTAAGCGAACAAAAGAAAATTTTAAGACTAAGTTTTAAAACCGACTCAATAGAAGATGCCTTAAAATCCAGACAACTATATTTAACAAGTATTTTAGATGTTCTAAACGAAAAAAAAGAAAAATCAATTGAAAAACCTAAAAAAGATAGCACCAATAAATACAACAAATTAAAATTGAATCCCAGCGAAAACGATATTTCTTTTAGAAAAGAATTTGAAGAAAATAAAAATAACAGCAAAAATAATGTAGCTAAATTAAAATACAAAGGTTTAAGTGAAGTTGTATTTTTTACACCAACGAACGGATACATTAGCAATTCATTTTCTGAAAGTAACGGACATTATGGAATAGACATAGTTACAAAATCTGAGGAAACTATTAAATCAACGCTAGACGGCACAGTTATTTTTAGTTCATTTTCGGCCGAGGATGGTAACGTTATTCAAATTCAACACAATAATAATCTTGTAACAATATATAAGCACTGTTCGGCCTTGCTAAAAAAAACTGGCGATAGGGTAAAATTAGGCGATGTAATTGGTATTGTTGGCAATAGTGGAGAAAATAGTCGTGGCCCACATTTACACTTCGAATTATGGCTTAATGGCGTTGCAATTAATCCAAAAGACTTTGTTGTTTTTTAAAATAAGCAAAGCTTAAAAACAAAGTATTAAAAATTGCGAAAAAACTAATTCCAGCTTGAGATTCTAAAGTATCTTCTAAAATAAAGGAATTTATTGCTAAAATAAAAAAAGGCCAATATAAAATAGGTAAAAATTTATTTAATGCAATAACTGGATAAATAAGGCTGCAGATAAAAAACAACAAGCCAATTAATCCGAGTGAAACAGAAATAGTTATGAATTGATTATGTGGTCGTTTATACCATTTTGGTTCGAGAGGAGATTTTGTTTTACTATAAGTTTTATTAAGTTCTAATTGTACATCTCCTGTACCAACACCAAATAATGGGTGATCTTTAATAATATACAAAGCTGCTTTCCAAAAATATAATCTCATGGTGAGAGAATGTCCATTTAAATTACGTCCATTTTGATATTCATCAATTTCGTTAATTAATTCGTAAAGTCTTTTATGTATAAACGACCAGTCAGGATACAAAAAATTAGTTATATGATGAGTTATATTCCATTTATCAGTTTTTGATAAATTATTTATACCATCAGAATCTTTTGATAAACCTTTGCTTGAAAGATACCTAACAAGTACTTCGTAAATTTCTAAATTATGTTCTTTGGGTTTAAAAGAAAAACTATCAGTTGGCATTTGTTTGTTCCATTCTCTTTTTAATTCTTCAGGTTGAATATTAATTAACACATAATTTCCATTTTCTTTTTGTCCTGTAAAATCATAGTGAAAATATAAATTACCCGAGCTACTTTTTTCTTGTTTTGTATTATATAAAGATTGTTTTACAGATAGTTGTTGACGATAAACTCCTTTTAAATAAAAAAACGAATATCCAGTCAAACAAATAAAAATAATAAGCATTGTATATTTAATAAATGATTTTTGCATAAAAAATAAATAAATAAATATAAAAAAAGCAATACAAAAAAAGTTGACAATACCCGAAGCTAAACCCAAAATAAATAAGGCTGAAACAAAGAAGATTAATAAACAAAAAATAATTATTTTTTTATACTTACTTTGAATTTCAAAAACTAGATATACTAAAATGGCGATGGCTAAATTTATAAACAATCCCAGGCGAATATGACTCATAAAACGAGATACTTCTCTGACCGATAAGCCATGATGAAGGATAAAGCTATATACTATACACCAAGTGATGTTTAAAAAACACCCTAATAAAAAGGCATAAAAAATATAATATAATTCTTTTTGTTTAAGAGGGCGAGAAGTAAAAAAAACTAGAGGTGCCAAGACTAAAGGTATTTTTGTTCTTAAATCATGAAAAGCTGTCAATAAATCTTGAGAGTATAACATACCCAAAAGATGTATAAAAAAAACTGAGCTTAAAATCCAAAATAAAATATTTTGTTTTAATTGTTGCCATTTTCTTAAAAAGTCTCGTTCTATAACCCAATTTGTTAGTAGTAATACTTGGGCGATACTTGTTGGCGAACTTCCTAGCATAATACCAAAACCCAAACTACAAAGGCCAAATAAATAAATAGAATTGTGTGTTTTATCTGTAAACATTATTTTAATAACGTAAAAACAAATAGAAAAGTATTAGTTTAATAAATAGATATTAGTTAGCAAAATCAGATAAAAATTTTATTCGAACGGCTCTAATTTCTTCTTCAGAATATTCGTTTTCGCCTAATTCTTTTAATGCTAATGAGATATCACCAGAATCGCTTTCTTTAAAATATTTTAAAATCTCATCTTGTTTTTCTTCATCCATTATATCATCAATAAAATAGTTGATATTAAGTTTTGTGCCTGATTCAACAATAGTTTCTATTTCGGTTAATAAATTTGGCAAGCTTAAGTTTTTACTTTTTGCCATTTCTCTTAACCCAATTTTACGATCTATGTTTTGAATGATGTAAACTTTTAAACCAGATTTATTGACTACCGATTTAATAACCATATCAACTGGGCGTTCGATGTCATTTTCTTCTACATAAGATTTAATTAATTCGATAAAAGGCTTCCCAAACTTAGCAGCTTTACCCGAACCTACACCGCTTATTTTGATCATTTCCTCCATATTAATAGGATATTGAATAGCCATTTCCTCGAGAGAAGGTTCTTGAAAAATAACATAAGGAGGTAAATTTTTTGATTTGGCTGTTTTTTTTACTAAATCTTTTAATAGAGAAAATAAGACCTCATCAGAAGTACTGCTTCCAATTTTATCATCAGTAAATGAATCATCACCAAACGCATTATTAGTTTTACTAAAATGATTATCTCTAGTAAATTTTATACTAGCTGGCTTTTTAAGAAAGCCTCTGCCCTTTTCTGTAATTTTTAATAAACCATAATTTTCTATATCTTTTGATAAAAATCCGTTAACAATGGCTTGACGTAAAATAGACATCCAAAATTTATCATCCTTATCGTGATCAATTCCTTTACCCCATGTTTCTAAAATATTTTGTTTGTATGTTTTAGCAGTGGCAGTTAGCATACCCATTAAAACATTAATAACATCTTTAATTTTATGTTTTTCTTTTATTTCGAGAACACATTCTAATGCTAACTCTAGGTCTTCTTTTGCCTCAAACTTTTGTTTAGGATGGCGACAATTATCGCACATTTCGTTACATTTTGATTCATCAAATTCTTCTCCAAAATAATGTAATAAAAATTTTCTGCGACAGCTATTTGATTCAGCAAAAGAAGATGTTTCTGATAACATTTGTTTTCCGATTTCTTGTTCAGCTACCGGCTTATCCTTCATAAACTTTTCTAATTTTACGATATCGTCGTTACTGTAAAACGTTATACAATTTCCTTCACCTCCATCTCTTCCGGCTCTTCCGGTTTCTTGATAATAACCTTCTAATGATTTTGGAATATCGTGATGAATTACAAAACGAACATCGGGCTTATCTATTCCCATACCAAAAGCGATAGTTGCAACAATTACATGCAAGTCTTCCATTAAAAACATATCTTGAGTAAGCCCACGTTCTTTAGAATCTAATCCTGCATGATAGGGGGCTGCCTTAATTCCGTTAGCTTTTAGTTCGTTGGCAACCTCTTCAACTTTTTTTCTACTTAAGCAATAAATAATTCCACTTTTACCACTATTGTTTTTTACATATTTAATAATTTCTTTATTAACGTTTTGTTTGGCTCTAATATCGTAATAAAGGTTATCGCGATTAAACGATGATTTAAATAAATCAGCTTCTAACATACCTAAATTTTTTTGAATATCATGCTGAACTTTAGGAGTGGCAGTAGCAGTTAATGCAATTACCGGAACATTGCCTACAGCTTCAATGATTGGTCTTAATCGCCGATATTCAGGCCTAAAATCATGGCCCCATTCAGAAATACAATGTGCCTCATCAATAGCAAAAAATGAAATTTTAAACTCCTTAAAAAAAACAATATTATCTTCTTTAGTTAAAGTTTCAGGAGCAATATAAAGTAATTTTGTTTTACCAGATAAAACATCTTTTTTTACCTGAGCGGTATCGCTTTTATTTAATGACGAATTTAAAAAATGGGCAATGCCGGTTTCATTACTAAAACCTCTTATGGCATCCACTTGGTTTTTCATTAAAGCAATAAGAGGCGAAACAACAATGGCTGTTCCTTCGCTAATGATTGCGGGTAACTGATAGCATAAACTTTTACCTCCACCAGTTGGCATAATTACAAACGTATCTCGACCGCTTAGTATATTTTTTATTATTTTTTCTTGAGTTCCTTTAAATCCATTAAATCCAAAAAATTTTTTTAGAGTAGCTGTAATTTTTGAGGTCTTTATTTCGGCAATCATTATTTGAGATAAATATTATGACTATTTGAGTTTTTAAGTGGATTTTTTTGAATTTTTCAATTCTTAATAAAGATATACAAAAAAAACTTTATTTTATTTGTTTTTTTTACAAAATAAAATATTTAAGTATTTTTAATAAATAAAGGAATTAAATAAACAAAAAAATTACAAATTTTTATCCATTTTGGGGTAATAACGAAGTAAAATAAAAGAAAAAATAATAGCGGTAAGTATTCCAACATAAAAACTAATGCCAGTATCCTGAATAATTAAATAAAAAAAAGTTTTAGAAAAGAAAGAAATGAGATAAAGTTCGGCGCCCCATTTTTTGAAATGCCATAAACCAACACAAGCAATAAAATAAGCAGCAACTAAAACGCCAAAAATTGCAGGAACAAAAAGCCCTATTTTTTTTATTGCTGGCGAAAAAACCTGAGGAAAAGTAAAGATTACAGATAAATATCCTAAAATACAAAAAGCTGTTATAATTCGAGGTCTTTTCATTATTAATAATATTTTAATTTATTCTAATTGCTTCAACAGGATCTAGTTGCGAAGCACTATAAGCGGGAATAAATCCACTTATTATTCCTATCAAAATAGAGATGGTAAAACCTAAAATAATATTAGTACCCGTTAAACTTATTTCCATTCCAACAATATCTTTTCCTAAAATTGTAATTATGTATGTGAGTAATAAACCAAAAAAACCACCAATAAAACTTAGTAAAACACTTTCACCTAAAAATTGAATTAGGATGAAAATATTTTTTGCGCCTAAACTTTTTTGGATACCAATTAAATTTGTCCTTTCTTTGACTGAAACAAACATAATATTTGCAATGCCAAAGCCGCCTACTAAAATTGAAAAGCCTCCAATAATCCAGCCTGCTATTCCAATAACTTCAAATAAACTATCAAACCCTTTACTTAATAAACTGGTTTCGTTTAATGCAAAATTAGGCTCAGCAATTGGCTTTATTTTTCTAATGGCACGCATCAAACCCGTTAATTCGTCAATCATTTCATCGTTAGAAATATTATTTTTTGCTTTTACATAAATAATAGGGTCTGAATTTTCAGACTTAGTATCAATAATGTATCGGGCAAAATTAAATGGGGTAATGGCCTGATAGTCAAAACTAATTCCTAATAAACTTTCACCTTCTTTTTTAATTACCCCAATTACATTTGCTTTTCGGCCACCAATTATAATTTCTTTTCCGATAGGGTCTTGATTTGGAAATAAGCCTGCTGCAATATTAGCACCAATAATAACAACAGCGTATCCAGCTTCAATTTCGTTTTGAGTAAAATAACGGCCATCGCTTAAATCAAAGTTTTTAATTTTATAAAATTCATAAGAAATTCCAGCAACTGATGCGTTTTTAATACTATTTGATTTATATTTAATTGTTTTACGAGCGCCCAATCTATAAGCAATGGCTTGAGTAGTTTTACATCGCGTTTGCAACTCGTCTAGTTCATGATATTTTGGTGTTGGACGATTTATATATTTCCACCATGGATAATCTGGCCCAAAAGACCAAGGCCATTTTTGTATATAAACTACGTTATTTCCTAAAGATTGTATGCTACCTCGGATATTATTCTCTAAACCATCTAAAATCGTAAACACTAAAATAATAGCAAAAATACCAATGGTGATTCCTAATAAACTTAAAAAAGAACGTAATTTATTTGATAATAAAGACTGCCAAGCAAAAATTAAACTTTCTTTTAAAAGGACAAAAAACATTTGTTATTTAATTATTTTGTGTGCTACTTTTGTGCTCAGTTTCTTCTTTCTTTTTTAATTGCGATTCAAAACGAGCTCTTTGGCGCTTTCTCATCAAATATAACAAAGAAGATAAAATAAAAAAACCAAAAAATAAAACGGCGCTATCATTATCTTTAATTATTAAAAAATAAACCATACAAAAAACGCTTAAAATTGATGACGATAGCCATAAACGTTCTAAAAAAATAAATATTTTGAGTTGTAAATTATTATTTTTCATCAGTGTTTATTAGTATTTGCCCAGTTATATGTTTAATTTCATATTTTGTAAAATCTTGATTACTTTCCATGCCTGTACCCATAATAATTTCTTTACGATTTGTTATTTTTACAAATGCATCGGTATAAATTTTTTGGGTTACTTCGTTCCAGATTAGTTTTTCAGTTTCAAGCTTTGTGCCATCTTTATTAATTAATTCAACAGCATATTTAGCTTCCATTTGCTTTTTTAGATCATACCGAATACCATAATTAGCTCTGAGTGTGGCTGAAACTTTTTCTTGATCATCAAAAAAAGTAACAAATAGTCCTTTTGGTAAAAGAGTATAAGGCTCTTTAATATTTTTATTAAAAATTAGCATTCGATTGGCTTTTAAAACCACTTTAAGATGAGAACTATCTGAATAAAGCAGGGTGATACTATCACCAATTTGGCTTGGTCTTAATTCTTTTTTAGGCAATATCATCACCTCTTTCATATCATTTGTACAAGTCATTAATGACAAGCAAGATATTAGCAATATAATAAATTGTTTTAACAAAAATTAATCGTATTTAAATTTTTGAAACCATCGGTCGCAAAAGGTAAAACCAATATTTATACGCCAATAATTATCTTTAATTAAATTATTTACTGATGTACCCATTTGCCCAAACTGTGAACTAATATTGACCATTGAAGATGATCTTCCTATACCAACTGGCAAGCCAACTCCGGCAGAAATAAAATAATCTGTGAGTAATGTTTTTTTAATATCTATATAACCAGATTGAAATGAAGCACCTATTCGGTAATTAATACGACGAAAATAAGACAAATTACCAGCCGCATATTTTTCAGGTAAAAAATTGGCGCCTAAAGATACTCTTGTGTTATTTTTAAATTCATTTATTGCATCTAAATATTTAAAATCCTGCCAATTCGTTACTGCAAAATCAGCCACTACATTTAAACGTTCACCTTTTTTAAATCCTATACCAAAACCTTGCTCTATAGGCAAGGTAATAATCCCTTGTCTATCCGTTTGAGATAAAACTGTATCTCGAATAAATTCATTTCCAAAATTATCATTAGTATAATTATAAATAAAAGTATTATAATTTGCTTTTAAAGAATTATTTAGAGCTATAAAATAACCAAAGGTGAATTTTAATTTTTCAATCAGTACTCTTTTTTTACCATTTTTTGATTTTACCGAATCAACTGAAATTGCAGTTTGTGCACCAAAGTTTGCTGTAAAATTTCCTAACGAAACACTCTTTATTCTATTCGTATTGTTATACAATTGAGAGTTTGGATAAATAACTTTAGTGTTATTTTGAAGATTACCAAAAATATAATTTACATTAAAACCAATTGATAAATCACTCATTAATTGTTTAACTAAAAATATAGAATTGTATTCGAATTTGGATAAACGCTTTAAAGAATCGGGTATATAAAGACGCTTATTTTTAAATTTAATAACTTGCAAATTAAAAGGCATAACACCATAGCCTATAAATGCACGATTTAACCCTCCTTCTCCACTATATTTATACGTTACATTTCCAATTCCGTTTTCGTTATTAGTTGCTTGAGTTTCATAACCAACATTGGTGAAGGGCATAATACCAAAACATGCACCACCATTTTTCATCACAGGAAAACCAAGAGCCCCATATGAAAAATTTGTTGACCATTTTTTTATTAAATTACTTCCACTAATAAAATTTGAATTCAAAAAAGAACCACCTACTTCTAGAGTGGTGTATTTAATTAAAGAATAAGATGCAGGATTACCAGTATTAATAAAAATAGGCATTGTAGAATCGGGCCTAAGAGCAATATAAGTGAAGCCCATACCTGAATTATGCGCTAGGGTAGTTGGCGATATTTCGCCCAAACCATAACGTGAATATGGACTAAAAGTATTAAGTTGACTTAAAACTATTGTGGGTAAAACAATTAGCAAAAAAAAGAAAGTATTAATTTTATTTTTCAATATTATAATTTAATATGTTGTTTAGGCCTTGAATAACAATTGTTGGGCTGTTAAAGAAACGATTTTTAAGTTGTTTAGACAAATAATCTGCGTCGCCTCCCGTTAATACTACTTGTAAATTTTCGTAATTTAGGTTATATAGGTTTATCATTTGCTCAATCTCGCAAGCAGATCCGATTAAAGCACCCGTTAAAAGTGATTGATTGGTATTTTCTCCAACTAATTGATTATAATTTAAATCTATATCAACTAAAGGTAAAGCCGCTGTATTTTCTTGCATAGATTTTAATCTCATTGCTATACCAGGAGAAATAGCGCCTCCTAAAAATTGATTATGACTATTTACAAAATTATATTTAATACAAGTACCCGCATCAATAGTTAAAACATTTTGATTTGGGTATAAACAAAAAGAACCTACCGAAGCTGCAATTCGATCATAGCCCAAAGTATTAATGCTTTTATAAAAGTTTTGAATGGGTAAATTAGAATCAACATCAAATAAAATAGTATTAGTTATTTTTTTTAATTGCTCTAACACCAATTCGTGTTGGGATGAAACAGAACAAATAAAGCAATGAATGAGTTTAGGAAACAGATTTAAATCAATTAATAATTCATTTACAGAATTATAAAATTTAGATTGAATTAGGCTATCTTTATTAAAAAGACCTAACTTAATTCGTGTATTTCCAAAATCTAAAACTAAATTCATAGCCATAAAGATAGATTTTTAAATCAAGCTTGATTTATATTAAGATTTTTTTAGAAATATTTTGACAAACGAATAAAATATGTATTTTTACATTTTTTAAACTTTGAGGTACCTTAGCTCAGTCGGTAGAGCAAAGGACTGAAAATCCTTGTGTCCCTGGTTCGATTCCTGGAGGTACCACAAATCAAAAAAACTCCTGTTATTTTTGAGATAACAAGAGTTTTTTTGTTTCAAACACAAAACAAGTTCTTGAAAACATCCTTCTTTTAAAAATTATTAGCAAATTTAAAATTAATTAAGATTTAATCTCCCATATTTAAAATTTATCATTTTTTTATTTAAAACGTATGTTTTCTAAAGTGTGTCCTATATTAAGAATGATTTTAGTTATTTTATTTTTCATCATTATTTTATAATTTATTTTTAATTATTTGTTTGTTTATTCTGAACTCTGCTTAATTATTTTTTTTCCTTTATCTTTAACTTGTTTTATTGTTTCTTTTAGGTTACCACCGGTATATTTAATATATAAAAGAAAGGCAATAAAAATAATAGATACATATATAAAAAACTTAAACAACTTTTTAATTAATAAAAAAAGTATAATTACAATTGCAATTCCAGATATAATAATATAAACAGAATTTGATAAAATAGTACTAATTAAATTTTCCATAGTTATTTAATTAATTTATTAAGTCATTAAATTTAATCATTATCATTCCATATATCCCAACTTTTTTCTGCTTGAAGTTGCAACATGCTTAATCCATTAATTGTAAGTGCGCCATATTTTTTTGCCTGTTCCAAAAATAAAGTTTGTTCAGGATTATATATTAAATCGAAAGCTAAATGATTAGGGGTAAACAAATGATAAGGTAAATTTGGTGCTTCGTTTTCTTTAGGATGCATTCCTAATGGACTAGTATTGATAATTAAACTAAAAGCGTTAAATACTATTTCATTTATTTCCTCATAAAAAAAAGTATTTTTTGTTTTTTTAATTTTTGAACTTACAAAATAGACCTCAATACCAATTTTCTTTAAAGCGAATTCAACTGCTTTTGCGGCTCCGCCGTTACCTAGAATTAAAGCTCTTTGATGATTAGTATCTAAAAAAGGTTTGATACTTTGAGCAAAGCCATAAACATCAGTATTAAAACCAATTAGGCGATTATTTATGATTTTTATACAATTTACTGCGCCAATTTCTTTTGCAGTTTGATTTAATTCATCTAAAAAAGGGATTATAGATTCTTTATAGGGAATGGTAACATTTAATCCTTTTAAATTTTTTAAAGAAGATATTTTATTTTTAAAATCATCTAGCGAATTTATTTCTATTAAATGATAATTATAATTTTTTAGTCCTTGATTCTCAAATTTTTTTTCGAAATATATTTTCGAAAACGAGTGATTTAAGGATTTTCCAATAAGACCAAAATTATACATGATTTTTATTTCTTAAACTAAAAAGGTAAATTAATTTTTAAGAATAGAATTTTTAACAAATTAATATTATTTACATGAATTTTGGAAAGTTAAAAAATATCTTTTTTATAATAAAAAAAATCTACAATAAAAGAAAAAATTAAAGCATTTAAATTTAATAAAACTACGCTTGTGCTGTTGGACCACCAAAATTCATAGGAAAACCATTTTCAACATCTTTAATTTTACCATTAATTTGTTCAAATTTTTGAAGATTTTCTACTAAAGCTTTTACCAAACGTTTGGCATGTTGAGGGGTAAGAAGAATCCTTGATTTGACTCTTGCCTTAGGAACCCCTGGCATTATTTTTATAAAATCAATTACAAATTCGCTTTGAGAATGGGTAATGATTGCTAAATTAGAATAAATGCCTTCAGCTATTTCTTCACTTAACTCGATATCTAAATGTGGAGTTTGTTGATTGTTATCTTCCATAAATTAATATTATTTTTATTGATTATTTTTTAAAATTATTTTCATTTCTTGAGCTATTTTTTTTGCTTCGTTGGCAGCTTTTTCTGCAAAATCTGATTTATCAGAAGCATAAATTATTGCGCGACTAGAATTAACCAATAGGCCAATTTCATCAATTAAGCCATATTTACAAACTTCTTGTAAACTTCCACCTTGGGCTCCAATACCAGGAACTAAAAGAAAATGATTTGATGCTATTTTTCTAATATTACTTAACATTTGAACTTTTGTCGCACCAACTACAAACATCATATTATTTTGGTTACCCCATTTAACGCAGGTTTCAATTACATGTAAATATAATTCTTTTCCATTTAATTGTTGTTGTTGAAAATCAGCAGAACCTTCATTACTTGTAAGACCTAAAATGATAGCCCATTTATCTTTATATTCCAAAAACGGTTTTACCGAATCGCTTCCCATATAAGGCGAAATAGTTATGGCATCAACATCTAAACTTTTTAAAAATGCTTTTGCATACATAGCACTTGTGTTTCCGATATCGCCCCGTTTAGCGTCGGCAATTAAAAAATGATTAGGGTAATTTAATTTAATATACTGAATTGTTTTTTCTAAACTATGTAAGCCGCCTAATCCGTATGCTTCGTAAAAAGCTGTATTAGGCTTAAAAGAAACACAAAAAGGAGCTGTAGCATCAACTATTTGTTTATTAAATTCGTAAATTGGGTCTTCTTCACTTTCAAATAAATGTTTAGGGATTTTTTGTTTATCGGGGTCTAAACCAATGCACAAAAAACTTTTTTTAGATAAAATTTGTTTTATTAACTCATTTCTATTCATTCGTTATATTTTCTAATTCACAATTTTATTTAAACAAGATTCGATTAACAATTCCTCACTTTTTTTATAATCTTTAGTGAATTCTTTTGTAATCCGATTAGCAATAATTATGCAAACAGTTAAACAATTATGATTTAATAATTTACATAAACCATAGAGTGCCGATGTTTCCATTTCAAAATTAATAATTCTTAAGCCATTATGATTAAATGTTGTTAATAAATTATTGGTATCATGCATAGCGGCACGCAGTCTTATTTCTCTTCCTTGAGGGCCATAAAAGCCTGGAGCAGTAGCGGTGATTCCTGAGTGTGCGAATGAACTGAACTTTTCAAGTAATTGATCAGAAGCGCTTATACAATAAGGGTAGGCTAAATTATTAAGCCATTTACTATGAATGAGAAATGCGTCGCTAATATTATTTTCGTTTATACTTTTTGTTCCTTCATAAAAATTTAATAAACCATCTAAACCTAAACCATAAGAACTCGCTACTAAATCATTTACTAATACATCTTCTTGCAACGAGCCACTGGTGCCTAATCTGTATATATTTAATTTGCGAAAAACGGGATTTATTTCTCTTTTTGTGAGATTTATATTAGCTGCAGCATCCAATTCGTTTAAAACAATATCAATATTATCAGTACCAATTCCTGTACTTAATACAGTTAAACGTTTGCCTTGATAAAAACCGGTATGGGTAATAAATTCTCGATGAGCTATTTTAAATTCTATATAATCAAAATGTTTTGATATTTCTGCCACTCGATTCTGATCTCCTACTAAAATAACATCATCTGCAATATCTTCATTTAATAAATTGAGATGGTAAACCCTATTTTGGGAATTAAGAATAAGTTCTGTTTCAGAAAAGTGTTGCATTAAATCGATATTTAAGTAAATATAAGAACCAATTTATTAAATACGCGAATTAAATCAATAAAAAAACCTTCCCTTGTGAGAGAAGGTTTAAATTTATTTATAAATATTAATTAACTAAAACAGAAAATGAAGCGTCAGAGCGAAGTTTAATAAATTCAGCGTCATTTTTTAAATACGCCTTTAAAGCACTATCTTTTTCAATAGCTATTTTTAAATTAGCAATTGCTTCTGGCGTATTTCCACTGCGAACATTTGAAATAGCTTTTAAATAAAAGCTGTATGCCATGTCTTTTTCATTGCTTGCATCAATAGTTTCTTTTACAGAACTTCCTGCTCCACTTAATAATTGAGCTAAGGCTTTATTATGCCCATTAAAATCTCCAAAATTGCTCAGAGCATCGGCATATTTACCATTACGAATTTCGATGATAGCCATATTGTATTTTGTTTCTGGCTGACTAGATGATTTTTGATAAAATTCCATAGCCGCAGCAAGATTACCGTTTTTAGATTCAATTACGCCTAAATTATTAAACACCATTGTTTGAGATCCATTTGCCGATTTTTCAGCACGTTTAAATGCTTCACCAGCTTCATTTACTTTGTTTTGAGTTAATAAAGCGCAACCTAAGTTGTTTGATGTTCTCCAATCATTGTTGTATATTTTTTCGGCAGCCTGATAAATTTGAACTTTATTATTTACATCATTAGATAAAGTACCTGCGTATAATAATTCTTCAACTGATAAACTATCCGGAGCTGAGTTAGCTAAACGAGTAATTTCTTTATCCCCTCGGTATGTTTTATTTATATTAATTGAAATTTCCGAACGACGTAACTTTGGTAATATTTTGTCTGCTAATTCAGTATAGGTTTTAGATAGATTTTTAATTTCTTTTCTGCGTTGTTCGGCATCAGGATACATTGTTAAGACTCTAAGTATTAGTTCTTTGTCTGCCAAATCAGATTTTTCCATTAAACTTTTAAAACCATCCCAATCTTCTTTTGTGGTGGCCACCTGAAATTGATCTTTTGTTTTTCCAAAAGTAATTTTTTTATCTTTATTTTTTTTGAATTCAGACATTACTGCTGCAGAACCTGAATTAGCACGATCCTTGGCAAGGTTTTCATTTTTATCTGTTTCACCATCTGGAGAAGCGAAAGCTGATACCGAAATACCTTTAAATTCATAAATAGGTGAATTTAAATTATTATTTATGAAAGTATTAATAGCTTTCATTTCTTCAGTTTTTAATTCAGTTGAGCGAACATTTGATTCATTCATGGCATAATAAATATGAGTAGTTTGATTCATAGATTCTACTTTTTGAAGAACATCTTTTGCTATAATGCCTTTTTCATCATTTCTTACCAATAAAGAACTTGCCAATGTTCCGTCCGCTAATTCAATTGGATCAAATGCTTTTTCTTTATTTTTAACTTGACCTATTGAGCGAAGTTCTATTTTTGCATTACGCATAGCGGGTTCAAAAGCAATTTTATCAGAGGGATAATTAAAAACACCTCCGGTTGAATAAACTATTTTTTGTCCGGAACCAACTGCAGACTCTCCAACTAAAGTAAGAGATTTTAATGCTTTCTCACCTCCAGCATATTTTATAACTGGGGTAACAATAAAAGTTACTTTTTTTGGGAATAATTTTTGGTTAAATTTTCCAACAATATTAAATTGAATACTATCTCCTATCATCTCTATTGGATTTGGAGAAAGTGTATATTTTATTTCGGCTTGTTTTTTTAACATTTTACCAAGAGGATCACAACCAGATAAAATCAAAGCAAATGAAATGCTTATCCCAATGTTAATTAAAATTTTTAATTTCATTTTTTGAAAGTTTAAATTATGTTTAATCATTGCAAAAATATAAAAATTTAGTAACAAAAAACATATTAATTTATTAAACAATTAAATTATTTTTAAGTTATTTTATGTAAGCTAAAATTTAATACGGTAAATAGCCAGGATAAAATTTTAATTTTTACTTTATTTATTGATGAATAATGTGCTAAATTTGTACTTATTGGAAACTAATTCAATTAATATCAATGTCCAATCTACTAAATATCCTAAACTTTTGGGGTATTTAAAGCTTTCAAAATTACGTTTGAGCTCTTTGGTGGTATTTTCGGCCATTATTACTTATTTTACTTTAACCGACAATATCAGATGGAAACAGGTTTTAGCTATTACTTTAGGGGGGTTATTAATTACTTCAGCTGCCAATGGGTTTAATCAGATTATCGAAAAAGATTTAGATAAATTAATGGATAGAACCCGATTAAGGCCAATGCCAACAGAGGTGTTGAAGGCAAACGAAGCTTTTATATTTTGTACTTTTTTAGGATTGGTTGGCACTATATTGTTATGGGTATTTACCAATCCACTTTGTGGTATTTTAGGATTTATTTCAATTATTTTATACGCATTAATATACACTCCATTAAAGCGGTTAACTCCATTTTCTGTCTTTGTGGGTGCATTTCCTGGAGCACTTCCTACTTTAATTGGTGGAGTTGCTGCAACCGATGGTTTTGGCAATGTAACTTTTTTTGCATTTTTACTATTTATGATTCAATTTATTTGGCAATTTCCACATTTTTGGTCTCTAGCATGGTTTAATCACGACGATTATGCAAAAGCAGATTTCCATTTATTACCATCAAAAAAAGGAAAGGATGATTTTTCAAAGTTTCAAATTTTAATTTATACCATTTTTTTATTTATTGTTAGCATTTTGCCTTTTGTATTTCAATGTGTAGGTTTATTAAGTACTTTGGCCTGTATCATTTGTGGATTAGCCCTTTTGCTTCAAGCCTATAATTTTTACCGATTGCCAACAAACGAGCACGCAAAAAAATTATTTTTAGTTACTTTGGTATATTTACCTTTAGTTCAATTAGCGATAATGACAAAATCTTAATTATAATTAATTTGGAAACAATTAAATCAAGAAAAAATAATTCTCACAAAGCTGAAACAAATTTGGCTAAGAGAAAAACAGCAAAACCACTCTTGTATATAGGGATTGTAAGTATGGTGATGTTATTTGCTGGTTTAACCAGTGCTTATGTTGTAAGGGCGGATAATGGTAATTGGTTAGTTTTTCAATTACCTAATATATCTATTATTAGCACTGCAATTATTGTAACTAGCAGTTTAACAATGTTAATTGCACAAATAGCTATTAAAAAAGATAATTATTTTCTAGCAAACTTGGGTTTATTTCTCACTTTAGTATTAGGAATTACTTTCTTTTTTACTCAAATAGAGGCATGGAAACAATTGTCGGCACAAGGCATATTCTTCGTTGGAAAATATAGTAATGCAGCCGGTTCTTTTTTATATTTAATTGCTTTAGTTCATCTTTTTCACATGATTGGTGGACTAATAGCTCTTTTTGTTTCATTAACTAAGTGTTTGTTGAAAAAATATTCATCGTCTGATTTTCTTGGTATTGAGTTAACAGCAATTTATTGGCATTTTCTTGATGCATTGTGGGTATATTTGTTTTTATTTTTATATTTTTATCGTTAATATTGCAGTTGAAATTTAAATTATTTTAATAAAATGTCTCATTCAGCAGAAGTTGACTCAAAAGAAGCCTGGGAAGGAGGAGTATCTCCCTTCAAACTTAGTTACGGAAAAATGTTTATGTGGTTTTTTTTGGTATCTGATGCCTTAACCTTTGGTGGCCTATTAATATCTTACGGTTTTATCCGTCATAAATATGCTGAAGTATGGCCAAAGGCTGAAAATGTATTTACTCACTTTCCGTTTATAGAACAACACGTTCCTCTAGCTTATGTTGGTCTAATGACATTCATTTTAATTATGTCTTCTGTTACTATGGTTTTGGCAGTAGAAGCAGGACAAAGAATGGATAGAAAAGGTGTAACAACGTGGATGTTTTGGACGATTATTGGTGGTGCAGCTTTTGTAGGATCGCAAGCGTGGGAATGGTATCATTTTATTATTGGAACTGATCAAGGAGCTTTGAGAAATGTTTGGGATCCAGTGAGTGGAACATATATTAAACAAATATTTCATGGGGCAAATATGATAACTAATGAGTATGGGGTTCCACAATTTGCTAATTACTTTTTCTTTATTACTGGATTTCATGGAACTCACGTGTTTAGTGGGGTTGTTCTTAATTTTATTATCTTTTTAAATGTAATAAAAGGAACCTATCAAAAACGTGGTCACTATGAAATGGTTGAAAAAGTTGGATTATATTGGCACTTTGTTGATTTAGTTTGGGTATTCGTATTTACATTCTTCTATTTGTTATAAAAATTAAAATTCATAAAAATTAAAATATGTCTGACTTTCAAGATAACTATCCACAATATGAATTAGATGCGCTTCACGATGAAGCTTATGGAAAAAAAGCACGCCGCACGCTATGGAATGTTTTTTGGATTATGTTAGTAATCACTATCTTCGAATTAATCATTGGCTCTATGGCTCCTGGATACGGTTGGAGTGGTTCTTTATGGCTAAAAACTTTATTTATTGTTTTAACACTTGCCAAAGCTGCAGCTATTGTGATTTGGTTTATGCATCTTGGTCATGAAGTTAAATTTTTTAAATATATTATTTTGATTCCATATATTGTATTTATGTTTTATACCATTTTTGTAATTTTAACTGAGGGAACATATTCAGGAACATCATCAAAAGCAACTAAAATAGATCCTATATTTATTGAACAACAAAATGCTTTAAAGCATGGCCATCATGCTTCTGGAGTTTCAAAAACAAATCAAGAAGAAAATCCTCACAACAAAAATCAGCACTAAAAAATCAAAGCTAATCTCAGATTTTTTTTTATTTCATTTTAATGATTTAGATACTGGATAAAAAATATTGAATAAATATTTTTAAAAAAAAAGGGTAAAAATACCCTTTTTTAATGCGGTGAAAGAGGGATTCGAACCCTCGGTACGGTTACCCGTACGCATGTTTAGCAAACATGTCCTTTCGGCCTCTCAGGCATCTCACCTATTTCGTGCAAATTTAATTAAATTTTAATTATTTGCTATATTTTTTATTTATTCTTCTTCACCTAAATAAAGATTAATTAATCCATCAGGAGAATTAAAGAATATTTTTTTATGTTCATGATCAATTTTTTCAATAAATGAATCAACTAAGGGCAATAAAATTTCTTTATTTTTATAATTTAATTTTAATAGCAATTGCTGTCCATTATTGCTAACACTCTCAATTTTACCAATTTGACCTAATGACTTGTCGATTAAGGTATAATCTGACCAAACAAATTCTTCTTCTTTTTCCAATAAAATATTTTTTGCTATAAAAACAACTTTACCAATTAGTTTTTTTGCTTGTTCGACGCTATTAATTTCTTCCAATGAAAAAATTAAACCATGATTATTATTTTTAAATCTATTAACAAAGAAAGGAGCTTTACCGGTAGCTGTTTCAATAAACAATACTTTAAGTTCTTTTTCTCTAAACTGATGATCAATTTTGAGAATAATTTGCCCTTTTACTCCATGCGTTTTAATAAAGTATCCAACTGAAGCTAATTCCATTAAGAAAGTGCCGCGTTTACAAAACTAACAAAAAGCGGATGTGGATTTTCGACAGTACTTTTATATTCAGGATGAAATTGAACTCCAATAAAAAAAGGATGAGAAGAAATTTCAACAATTTCTGCTAAATCTGCATCTGGATTAAGCCCAGAAATTATCATTCCGTTATCTATAAACTGTTGAGTATATTTATTATTAAATTCGAAACGGTGACGGTGTCTTTCTTTGATATTTATTTGTTTATAAATTTTATTAGCTAAAGTTTCTTCTTTAATTTTACATGAAAAAGATCCTAAACGCATAGTGCCACCCATATGAGAAATATTTTTCTGATCCTCTAACAAATCGATTACTGGGTTACTTGTGCTGGAATCCATTTCAGTGCTGTTAGCGTCTTTTAGGCCAATTACGTTTCTTGCAAATTCAACTACGGCACATTGCATTCCCAAGCAAATCCCTAAAAAAGGAATATTATATTCTCTGGCAAACTTAATAGCGTGAATTTTACCTTCTATACCTCGATTACCAAAACCTGGTGCTACAATAATTCCTTTTAAATCTTTACAAATTTCAGAAATATTTTCTTTATTTAAATCTTCACTATGAATCCAGTTTACTATTACTTTACAATCATTTAAAGCGCCGGCATGAATTAATGCCTCAGCAATAGATTTATAAGATTCTTTTAATTCAACATACTTTCCTATTAAACCGATATAAACTTCTTTACTGGGATTATAAAATTTATTTAAAAAGTTTTTCCATTTGTCTAGTTTTATTTCATTAAATTTTGTGACGTTGAGTTTTTTAAGAACAATTTGATCTAATTTTTCTTGTTCCATTAATAGTGGAACTTCATAAATAGTGGGCGCATCTAGAGCTTCAATTACAGATTCGGCAGACACATTACAGAACAAAGCGATTTTTTTTCTAATATCATTATTAATAGGATGTTCTGATCGGCAAACAAGAATATCAGGTTGAACACCATATTCTAAAAGTAATTTAACTGAATGCTGTGTAGGTTTTGTTTTTAATTCTCCGGATGTAGCAAGATATGGTAATAATGTTAAATGAATTACTGTACAATCTTGCTCTAATTCCCATTTTAATTGACGAACAGCTTCAATATATGGAAGTGATTCAATATCACCAACAGTTCCACCAATTTCAGTAATCACAAATTGATATTGTCCAGTTTGACCTAAAATTTTAATCCTATTTTTAATTTCGTCGGTAATATGAGGGATAACTTGAACAGTTTTTCCTAAAAAAACACCTTTACGCTCCTTTTCTATAACTGCTTGATAAATTCGACCAGTAGTAACATTATTTGCTTGGGATGTAGCAACATTTAAAAATCGTTCATAATGACCAAGATCCAAATCTGTTTCTGCCCCGTCGTCTGTAACATAGCATTCACCATGTTCATATGGGTTTAATGTTCCTGGATCGATATTAATATATGGATCTAATTTTTGAATAGTAACTGTAAAACCTCTTGCTTGAAGTAATTTGGCTAAAGAGGCAGCAATAATTCCTTTTCCTAGAGAAGATGTTACTCCACCAGTTACAAATATATATTTTGTATTAAACGACATGTTAGCTTAAAACTATAAGCTAAATTACTAATAAAAAAGGGATTGAGTAAAGATAAATTATGTATAATTAAAAATACTTTATTTTATGTAAATCAAAAATCAATTAAAAAAAATAAAGATGAAAAAAAATAATACAAAAAATTTAAATGATTTTTTTTAAATAGTTTTTATAAAATATTAATTGTGATGATGCCCTCCAGGCCCATGAACATGACCATGACTTAACTCTTCATTTGTAGCGTTTCTTACATTTAATATTTCGCCAATAAAATGTAAATCATGACCGGCTAAAGGATGATTAAAATCCATTTCAACATCTTTTTCTGAAATAGCTAATACTCTACCTATTAAAGGGTTTCCTTCGTTATCTCTCATTTCTATATCCTGACCAACAATAACCCTTGTATCATCAAATTTGCCATCTAATTCGAACGCTGTTTTATCAATTTTAATTAAATATTCTTTATCATATAATCCATAACCTTTTTCAGCAACAATTCTAAAGTCGAATTTATCGCCTTTTTGTTTACCAGTTAAATTTGATTCGAAATCTGGCAGAACACCATGAGAACCAAATAAAAAAATAAATGGGTTTTCATGAGAGGTTTCTTCTATGAGTTCTTCTGGCGAATTATCTTTATTAGCAGTTAAATAGTAATTTACTGACACAATTTTTTCTTTTGAAATTATCATGAGATTGTTTTTTTACGAAAAATAAGAATTTTAATTTGTTCGGTGGCTATTTTTTTCGAGTAAATACAAAAGTTTATCTTTTGATAAATTTGAAGTTATTTCACCATTAATAGTTAATGAAACAACGCCAGTTTGTTCACTGACCGTTATAGCTATAGCATCAGTATTTTCTGTAATACCAACTGCAGCTCTGTGGCGCATACCAAAATTTGCTGGAAAATTTGTTTTTTCAGTAACCGGCAGGACGCAACGAGCTGCTATGATACGATTGTCTTGAATGATAACAGCACCATCATGAAGAGGTGAGTTTTTATAAAAAATATTTTCTAACATTCTACTCGTTAATCCTGCATCAACTATTTCACCTGAATTAATAAAGAACTTAAGGTCTGATTTTCGAGTTATAATAATAAGCGCTCCGGTATTGGATTTACTCATGATAAAGCATGCCTCGGCAATAGCTTCAAAATTAAATAAAATTTTAGTTTCGTCGATATCAGAATTTAAAGAAAATTTTAAGAGTAATTTCCAATTTCTATTTCTTAAAAATTCTTTAGAACCTATATAGAGTAAAAATTTTCGAATTTCTTGCTGAAATACGATCATTACAAAAATAATACCAACATTTACAAATTTACTTAGAATAGAAGAAAGAAGTTTTAAATCTAAAGCATTGATTATGATGTAGGCAAAATAAATAAAAGCTAATCCAATAAAAATATTAATAGCTACAGTACCTTTTACTAAATTATAGACTAAATATAAAATAGTGGCTACTAAAAAAATATCAATAGCATCTGTAATTCCAAAGGATATAAATAATATGAAAATAAGATTAAACAAATTTTTAAGGTTTAGTTTTTATATAATTTTCATAAAGTTGATGAACTAAACCATCAGATAATCCCACTTGAGGAACAAAAACTTTTTCAATATCTGCATTTTTCATAACACTCAAAAATATTTTTGCAGCTGGAATAATCACATCAGCTCTGTCGGGTTTTAAATCAAAGCGTTCGATACGTTCTTTATAAGTATATGAGCAAAGCATATCGTAAATATTTTTTAAACGGTCGTAACTTAAATGCTTAGTTTCTTTTTTAGCACTCATTTTAAATATTTTATTAATATTACCGCCCGAACCAATACCATAAAGAGGATGAATACCCGAAGTGTTTCGTTTAATCCAAGATTTCATTTCTTCTAATTCGCTTTTATCGACTTTTTCAAGAATCATTCTTACGGTACCAACATTAAATGATTTTGCGGCCATTACTTTATCGTCGTAATATAAGGTGAGTTCGGTGCTACCTCCTCCAACATCAATATATAAATAGGCATGTTTTGGATTAATTATTTCTTCAATATGATTTGAAAATACCAATTTTGCTTCATTTTTACCATCAATAATTTCTACATTAAGACCTGATTCGACTTTTACTTTTTCGATTATTTCCAAACCATTTGATGCATCTCGCATAGCACTGGTTGCGACTGCCCGATAACTAATAACTCCATAAGCTTTGATCAATTCTGAATAACCTTTTAAAGCCCAAATTAAGCGCTCAATTTTTTGTTCACTTATTTTTCCATTTACAAAAACATCTTCCCCCAATCTAATTGGCATTCGAAATAATTCCTCTTTATTAAAGTGAGGTTTTCCATCTACAATATATACTCTACAAAATAAAAGTCTAATCGCGTTACTTCCTATATCTATTGCAGCAAATACCATTAGCTATATTTTTTAGATTTAAAAGATTTTAAGAACATAAACTTTTCGTTTTTAAGGTAATTATAAATTTCATCTTGTGCTCTTACTTTTTTTTCGCCTGGTTTTGCTTTTTTATATAAATTATCTTGTTTACGATCAATAATTCTAACCTTTGTATTGCCAGACAATTGAATGTTAATGATATCTTTGATTTGTTTTCGAATTTCTTCATCATAAATTGGAACGGCTACTTCGCTTCGATTATCTAAATTTCTGCTCATCCAATCACCGGACGAAATAAATATTTTTTCTTTACCATTGTTGTGAAATATAAATACTCTGGCATGTTCTAAATATTTATCTACTATGCTAAATACTTTAATATTTTCACTCCAACCCTCCATCTCAGTAACTAAGCAGCATACACCTCGAACGATAAGTGTTATTTTAACTCCTACCTGACTAGCCTCGTATAATTTATTAATCATTTCCCTATCTACTAAGCTATTCATTTTTAAAGTTATAGACGCTGTTTTTTTCTTTTTTGCAAAATATATTTCATTATTAATTAGTTGAATAAAGTTTTTACGCATAAAAAATGGCGCAACTAATAATTTTTTAAATGATGGGATTTTATAGTTATTGTCATAAAAATCAAATATTTTATTTAAATCAGAGGCAATATCTTTATTTGCAGTTAATATCGAAAAATCAGTATAAATACGAGAACTTTTCTCATTGAAATTACCTGTGCCAATATGAGAGTAATATATTTCTTTACCGTTTTCTCGGGCAGTTATAATAAATAATTTAGAATGTACTTTTAAACCAGGAACTCCATAAATTACTTTTGCACCTTCCTCTTGAAGTTTATCGGCCCAATAAATGTTATTTTCTTCGTCAAATCTTGCCTGCAGTTCAACCACTACCATTACTTTTTTACCATTTTTAACTGCATTAACCAAAGCATTTGCGATTTTAGAAGAATCGGCGATACGGTAAAGGGTTATTTTAATGCTTTCAACCTGTGGGTCAATAGACGCTTCTCGAAGAAGGTTAATAATATGATTATAGGTATGATAAGGATAATGAAGTAAAATATCTTTTTGTTTAATTGCATTTATAATAGTAAAAGAATTATTTATTAAATCTTTATGATTTAGTGCTGGAGGATGATTATAAATTAATTTTTTTTCTTTAATTATTGGGAAATTGATAAAATCTTTAAAGTTATGATAGCGTCCACCAGGAATGGCATTATCCTTTTTTTCCATTCCTAATTTTTTCATAATGTACCACAGCATATCTTCTGGCATTTCGGTATCGTAAACAAACCTTACAGGCAAACCTTTTTTACGAGCCTTTACACTTTTTGATATTTTCTCTATCATGCTTTTACTTACATCATTATCTATATCTAGTTCAGCATCTCGAGTAAGTTTTATGTTGTACGCACCAATAGTTTTGTAACCAAAAACATCGAAAATTTGATTGGTGTTAAATCGAATAACATCATCTACTAAAATTATAAAGTGTTTATTATTATTTTTAGGCAAAACTATAAATCGAGAAATTGAAGATGAGGGAATTTCTATAAGGGCATATTTATTTTTTTGATTTGAAATAACAGAACCCAACTTTAAATATAAATAACTTGCCTTATCTTTCATGTATGGAAAACTTTTGTTTTCATCAATCATTATTGGAAATAAATTTGAAACTAAATCTGTATTAAAATAATTTTTTACAAATTCTTTCTGAGAGACATTTAATTGTTTTTCATTAATAATAAATATATTTTCTTTAGCTAATTCTTTTATCATTTGTTGGTAAATAGTTTCAAAAATATACTGCTGTTCAATTGCTTTTTTCTGAAGGCTGTGTAATAATATATTAGGGTCTTCGCCGTATATAGAAATTGCTTTTTTTCCAAGTTTTGCTAATCGTTTGATGGTTGCAACTCTTACACGATAAAACTCATCACGATTATTACTAAAAATACCTAAAAATTTTAAACGTTCTATTAACGGTGTTGTTTTGTCAGCTGCTTCTTGAAGAACTCTTTCGTTAAAAGATAACCAGCTTATCTCTCTATTTATATAGGGTGGTTTTTTCATTATAGATTTGAATTGTACTACTAAATTAATTATTTTTTATTTTTAAGAGTATTGATGAACTCTATAATAAAAAACTAAAATTAAATTACTTTAAGTTATAAATTTATAAAAACCTTAATTTGTTATGAGTAATAATTCAACAATTAAATGCTAAAATTATAGATATAAATTTATTATTAAAGACCATCTAGTAATATACAAAATGAATTTAAATAAAAATACTTAACTTAATATTAATAGTAGTTAGTCGAAAACATATAAAAAAGCTATTAAATTATTTAAATGCTACTCAATTTAACGCACCAATTAATTAGATTTTTGATAATACATAGGAGATATTAAAATATTATGCTATTTTTTATCATTTTTTAATAATAGCCAAAAACAAAATATCGAACAATTTTTGTAACTTAAAGGTTTATAATTTTTAGTGTGGTAAAATTCCTGTTTTTCTATATTATTTTTTTTACATTTTCTTTATTAAAAGCTCAATTTAATTATGGGCATCAAATGGATTTTGGTAAAAATCGAGTTCAGTATAAGTCGTTTAATTGGACTTATTTTGATTATGATCGATATCGAGTTTATTCTTATGAGGGAGGAAATGAATTAGCAAAATATGTTTCAGTAAGTTTTAATAATCAATTAAAAATTATTGAAAACCGTTTAAATATAAATTTGGATAAAAAAATTAATATTCTGGTATTTAATAGTCAATCAGATTTTAAGCAAAGTAATTTAGGTTTAAGCTCTCAAGAACAATTTAACTTAGGAGGACTTAGTAAAATTATTGGTGATAAAATAAGTTTATTTTTTAATGGCTCGCATGCCGAACTTGACCAACAAATAAGCGCTGTTTTATCTGAACTGATAATTAATAAAATAATGTTTGGAGGAAATGCGGGTGAAATAATAAAGAGTTCAGCATTATTAAGCCTTCCAGAATGGTATACTTCAGGTTTAGTAAAATATTTATCTGAAGGTTGGACATCAAGTAATGATAATTTAATGTATGATGATATTAAGATGGAAAAATTTAATTATCTAAATCGTCTAACTGGAAAAGAAGCGGCTCAGGTGGGTCACGCCATTTGGTACTATATTGTATCTAGTTATGGTATTGCAATAATTCCAAATTTACTTGAAATGACTCGTATACAGAGAAGCTATGATAATGCATTTTTATTTATTTTAGGTCTTTCGCTAGATGATTTAATTTATGATTTTACAGACTCTTACAGTCGAAGATTTTATTTATTTAAAGATACATTAAGGCAATCTCCAATTAACAAAAGTATAAGTAATAATTTTTTAAAAAGATATAAATCAACACGGCATTACTATCAACTCAGGCTAAGTCCTGATGGCAAACAGGCTGTTTTTGCTGTGAATGAATTAAATCAATTAAAAGTTTATTTAAAAACTATCAATTCCAAAAAAAAATCAAGGTTATTTAAAATAAATCAAAAATTGGAACAAGAAAAAGACTATAATTATCCTTTATTAGCATGGCACCCTAGTGGGAAATTTATTTCAATAATTTATTCTTCTAAAGATAAAATTATGCTTCAAATTCATAATTTAGAGACTAAAGAAGTGGATGAAAGAATTTTACCTGGTTTCGAAAAAATAAATAGTTACTCTTATAATTCTGATGGTAAAAAAATAGTTTTAAGTGCAGTAAAAAAAGGAAGGGGTCAAAGTGATATTTTTGTATTTAGCATTAATTCATCAGGAATTGAACAGCTTACGAACGATATTTGGGATGACAATAATCCTGTTTTTGTGAATAATTCTAAGCAAATTGTATTTGAAAGTAACCGATTAAGCGACACTATTAACAGTTCAGATGATGCAAATTATTTTGTGAAAATTAATAAAACTTCTGACTTATTTATGGCTTCATACCCATTCTCTAAAAGTGTGTTGGTAAGATTAACAAATACTCCGGAAATAAATGAAATCAAACCGATAAAATATAAAAATAAATTTGTTAGCTATTTAAGTGATAAAAACGGAATCTATAATAGATATTTAGCAAAATTTGATAGCGCCATAAAATTTATTGATACAACTGAACATTACAATTACTTTTTCTCAAGTCGGGTAGTTTCAAATAGCGATCGCAATATCATTGATCATCATTTAAATGAATCTAATTCTAAAATAGCTGAAGTGATTTTTACTGAAGGTAAAGACATGCTTTTAATTTCGCCATCAGAGGAGTTAGATCTTAAAATAATTAATGAGCCTAAAAAAACATGGCACAAATCAAATATCAATACATCAGTTGATAATCCAAACAATTTAAAAGATATACAACCTAATGAAGAATTGATGCCAGAAAAAAAAGAAACGAACCAAGGTATTGATTTTAATAATTATAAGTTTGATGATCGATTTAAAGAAAAATTAGAAGAAAAAAATAAAAAAAATAATTTTACTAAAGATGAATTAAAAAATAATTACCAGATAAAATTCCCTATTCTTCAAAATTATTATACCTCCTTTTATACTGATTATATTGTTACTCAAATTGATAATTCATTTTTAGGTAATAATTATCAAAAATTTTCTGGCGGCGGTTCTCCACTATATCTAAATCCTGGTTCAAATGCTTTATTTAAAGTTTCAATCAGTGATTTAATGGAAAATCAAAAAATTTTAGCAGGTTTTAGAATAAACCCTAGTTTAGATAATGAATTTATGTTGTCGTGGGAGCAGCGGAGATGGTTGATTGATCATAAAGTAATTTTTGATAGACAAATGACTTCTAATGTACCAGAAAACAATTATTATTCTAAAATCATTACTCATACAATTAATTATTCGATTAAATATCCATTTAGCCCCGCTTCATCAACTAGAATTTCTTTTTTATATAGAAATGATAGAACAATTGCATTAAGTTATGATGATTATGCATTATCTTTAAATCCAACATACGAAAATTTAGCTGGTATTCGTTTAGAATATGTTTTTGATAATATAAGAAATGTTATGCTAAACATACAAAATGGTTGCCGACTTAAAATATGGTCTGAATATTGGCAATTTACAAATAAGTCTCAACGAAATTTAATTACTAGTGGATTTGACGCTCGGCATTATTTAAAAATTCATAGGCAAATTACATGGTGCAATCGTTTTGCAGGAGGAAATTCATTAGGAACAGATAGATTAATTTTTTATTTGGGTGGAGTTGATAATTGGTTAAATCCTAATTTTAATAAATTTGTAAGTGTAGTAAAACCTGAACAGTATGGATTTCAAACTCTTGCAACTAATATGCGAGGCTTTAATCAAAATATTCGAAACGGAAATAATTTTCTTATATTAAATTCAGAATTAAGAATGCCAATTGTTCGATATATATTGAATAAACCAGTTCGCTCAGAGTTTTTTAATAATTTTCAGTTAATTGGATTTACTGATTTAGGAATGTCGTGGTACGGGCCAAATCCATTAAGTAAAGATAATACGCAAAATTCAACGAGTTATATTGATAATGATCCATCTAATGGAATGGGTGGCACTGGTATTGTTATAAAAATTATTGATCAAAAAAGTCCTTTAGTTGGTGGAATTGGCTTTGGTTTTCGTTCTAAATTACTTGGATATTTTGTACGTTTAGATTTTGGATGGGGCATTGATAATTTGATTGTACAAAAACGAATATTAGGGTTGTCACTTTCAACAGATTTTTAATTATGGACATAAATACAGTAAGCATTTTATTGATAATTGGCCTGATAGCCGGATTTTTTAGCGGACTAATTGGTATTGGTGGAGGTATTATTATTGTACCAGCATTAGTTTATATTTTAAGTATGGATCAAAAAACAGCTCAGGGCACAACTTTGTTTATGTTTATGTTTCCTATCGGATTATTGGCTGTTTTAAATTATTATAAAGCTGGTAATATAGATTATAAATCGGCCGCAATTATAGCTACAACTTTTATTATAGGTGCTTATTGTGGAGGTAAAACTGCTATTGCAATAGATACTAAATTAATAAAACAAATTTTTGCAATATCTATCATTATAATTGGAATAAAAATGCTTTGGAATAAATAATGATATCAAATAAAAAAATAAAATCGCTTGCCAATCTTTACTTTTCAAAAGTAACTAAAATCAGAAGGCATCTTCATCAAAACCCTGAACTTTCATTTAAAGAATACGAGACTTCAAAATATATTCAAGAACAACTTACTCTTTCTGATATTAAATTTAAAATAGGTTTTTTAGAAACCGGAATTGTTGCAATTATTGAAGGAAGAAATCCAAATAAAAAAACAATTCTACTGAGAGCCGATATGGATGCTCTACCAATTGATGAAAAAAATGACGTTGATTATAAATCCAAAAAATATGGTATTATGCATGCTTGTGGTCATGATGCCCATTCAGCAATTGCATTAGGATCGGCTTTTATTTTAAATGATTTAAAAAATGATTTTGAGGGAACCATAAAAATTATGTTTCAACCTGGAGAAGAGGTTTTACCGGGTGGAGCTAATTTAATGATTGAAGCTGGTGTATTAGATAATCCTAAAGTAGATAAAGCAATTGCCTTACATGTATTTCCCAGTATGGAAGTAGGCAAAGTTGGTTTTAAATCTGGAATGTATATGGCTAGTTCTGATGAAATATACATATCAGTAAACGGAAAAGGAGGCCATGCAGCGATGCCAGATGATTGTATCAATCCATTAATAATTGCTTCTGAAATTATTCTCGAAATTAATAAATTATTTATGATGCCAAATTCTTTAAATGGAACTCTTGGCGAAAATATTCCAACAGTTGTAGTTTTTGGTAAAATAGAAGGAAAAGGTGCAACAAATGTTATCCCTTCTGTTATTGAAATAGCAGGTACAATAAGAACAATGGATGAAGCTTGGCGAGCATCAATTCATCAACAAATAAAATCCCTAGTTAAAAAAGTTTCATTAACTTATGGAATAGAGTCTTTTGTTAAAATTGAAAAAGGTTATCCTTTTTTGGTGAATGATATCCCCTTTACAAATAATTGTATTATAGGAGCCATAAATTATTTAGGCGAAAAACAAGTAGAAATTTTGCCTCTGAGAATGACGGCTGAGGACTTTGCTTTTATTTCTCAAAAAGTACCAAGTTGTTTTTTTAGATTAGGAACCGGAAATAAATTAAAAGGAATAACATCTGGTGTTCACACCTCTAATTTTGACATTGACGAGAAATCTCTTGAAATTGGAATTGGGCTAATGGTAAGGTTAGCATTAAATGAATTAAATTCGTAAAAATATTTATTTAATAAATTCTTACTTTTATTTGATTAATTACAAATCTTATTTCTTTTACAATTTCTCAACTTTAAAAACGTTATAATAAAGTGTATTTAAAGCGATTAGGAATACTAATGGTGTTTTCTTTTATTTTGATAAAAGGAAATGCCCAACAATTTAATCCAAATAAATTAAAATTATTTAAAATATTTTCCGATACTTTGGTCATAGACTCATTAAGTATAGTGCCAGGAAGTATAAATTTTAAAATATTTCCTAAAATTGATTCGCTAAATCGACCTGAAATAAATTATAAATTTCACGCATTAATATTTAAGAATAAGCGCCCTGATAGCTTAATAGTATCTTATAAAACATTTCCTTACAATTTTGAAAAAAAATATTTTCATAAAAATCCTTCTATTTTATATACTGATTTAAGCCGACCAATTAACCCTTTTACAATTCAATTTAACAATTCTGATAATAACGATAAATTATTTCAAAATGATGATTTAACAAAAAACGGAAATATAAGTCGAGGAATTTCTTTTGGGAATAACCAGGATGTTGTTCTTAATTCAAATTTAAATTTACAAGTAAGTGGAAAGTTATCTCAAGATATAGACATTGTATTAGCTGCTACTGATAATAATATTCCATTTCAGGCGGATGGCACATCAGCTCAACTTCAAGAATTTGATAAAGTATTTATTCAATTAAATAACGAGTCTTCTAAATTAATTTTAGGAGATTATCAATTATCGCGTCCAAGAAATAGTTATTTTATGAATTTATATAAGCGTGCTCAAGGAGTTTATCTTGAAAATAATTATTTAGATACTAATAGTAAATTAACTTTCAAAACACAAATATCAGGTGCAATTTCTCGCGGAAAATTTTCGAGACAAGTATTTTTTGGTGTTGAAAATAATCAAGGGCCATACCGATTAAATGGAGCTAATAACGAACTATTTATTATTGTTTTAAGTGGAACCGAAAAAATTTATATAGATGGAAAAATATTACAGCGTGGTCAAGAAAACGATTATATTATTGATTATAATACAGGCGAAATAACTTTTACAGCAAAACAAATGATTACAAAAGATAAAAGGATTGTGGCAGAATTTCAATATGCCGAAAGAAATTATGCGAGATCTTTATTTTTCTTTGGAGAAGAAATAAATTCAAAAAAATCAAATATCTACTTAAACTTTTATAGCGAACAAGACAACAAAAATAAACCATTGCAGCAGTCGTTAAATCAAGATCAGAAAAATATTTTAATTAATTCGGGTGATAGCTTAAATTCAACTTTTTATTTTGGTGTGGATTCATCTCAAACATTTAATAGTGACAAAATATTTTATAAAAAAGTAGATACTTTAATTAACAGCATTTTATACCCCAATATATATGTTTACAGTAATAATCCAGATAATGCAAAATATAATTTAAAATTTAGTAACGTTGGAGTTAATAAAGGATATTATAAGCAAATAAACTCATCTGCAAATGGTCGAGTATATATATGGACAGCTCCAATTGATGGGAAATTACAAGGAGATTTTGAACCTTTACTTTTATTAGTGACTCCTAAACAAAATCAAATGCTTACCACGGGTTTAAATTACAGTTTTTCAACGAATCATATTTTAAATTTCGAAGGTGTATATTCTAAAAATACAATTAACACTTTTAGTTCAAAAGATTTAGGTAACGACCATGCAGGAGGATTTAAATTAATAAGTAAAAATCAAACTATTTTAAAAATAGATTCATTAAATCAACAAACAAAATGGATATACAATTTAAATTACGAAATTATACAAAAAGATTTTTCTCAAATTGAACGTTTCCGAACAATAGAGTTTGAAAGAGACTGGAATCGACTACTAAAAAGTAATCAGATTGATAATCAGCAAATAAGTCAAGCGGAATTAGGTTGGATTAAAACTAACAAATCTTCAATTTTATATACAATACAATCTTTTAACGAAGGCAATTTATATAGGGGTTTAAAACATTCTTTAAATTCTAATTATCAAACTAAAAAAAATAAAGCTTTTTATACAGCATCTCTATTAAATACAAAAGATATATACTACAATCAAAATTCTCAATTTTATAGACATAAATCTTTTCTTTCTCAAAATATAAGAAAATTAAAATTTTCATTTAACGATGAATTTGAAAATAATTTACTTAAAGCAAAATCTGATTTGAGCCTAATGCCCAAAGCTTATCAATTTTGGGAATGGGAAGCAAGTATCTCAAATGACGACAGCACTAAAAGTAAAATTAAACTATTTTATAAGGAAAGAAGAGATAAATTAGCGTATAATTTAACATTAAAAGATAGCACTTATGCAACTAATGTAGGTTTACAAAGCTCAATTTATTCTATTAAAAACAATCCTATAACTCTTCTAATCACTTATCGAAATTTATACTTAAGTAAAAATATAGTTGGTAATTCATTAAAGTCAGATAATACATTATTAAATCGCTTAGAATATAATCCTCGCTATTTGAAAGGTCTTATAACTGGTGGATTATTTTTCGAAACAGGCTATGGCTTAGAAAATAAACGTGAATTTTATTATTTAGAAGTGCCTGCAGGTCAAGGACAATATGCCTGGATAGATTATAATAATAATGAAATTAAAGAATTAAATGAATTTGAAGTGTCAAAGTTTATCGATCAAGCAAAATTTATTAAAATTTATACTCCTACTAATAATTATGTTAAAGTATTACAAAATCAACTTAGTATTTCTTTAAATATTCGTCCTTCTGTAATACTAAAAAATAATAAAAAAGCAATTAATCGGTTTACCAATAGATGGAGCATTCAAACTGCAGTAAGAATTGATAATAAAATAAGTAATACAAACAGATTAGAAAATTATAATCCTTTTTTAATTGTGAAAGACACATTTTTATTGGCTAATAATAATAATATTAGACAAAGTATATTTTTTAATCAATCTTCAGCTTTTTTTGGTGCAGATTATACTTATTTAAAAAATGAGTCGCGACAACTTCTTACTAATGGCATTGAAGGTAAATACTTAATATCTCACGAAATAAAGTGGCGACTGAATTTTTTGAAATCTTGGGCTATTAATAGTAGTCATATTATGAGTAAAAAAGAAAATAACTCACAATTTTTTTTAGATCGGAATTTTATAATTCAAGGGTTTGAATCAGAACAAAAACTTATTTTTCAACCAAATACAATTTTTAGACTAAGTTCTATTTATAAATATAGCGAAAAAAAGAACCTGCTTTATTCAGACTTTGAAAATATAGTAAATGCTCAAAAAGCATATATTAATTTGTTTGGATTTGAGTTAAGATACAATCAAACTGAAAAAGGAAGTTTAAATGCTCGATTTGATTTAATTAAAATTAGTTATAACGACACTAAAAACTCAGCGCTATCATATGAAATGCTTAACGGTTTAAGTACAGGAAATAACTTTACCTGGGAATTAAGCTATCAAAGAAATATAAATGATAATATTCAAATAAGTATTAATTATAATGCACGTAAAACATCTGAAACAGATTTAATAAATATAGGTGGAATGCAAATAAGAGCTTTTTTTTAAAATTGACACTATCTAATGTTGAATTTTTTTAGAAAAAAAAATTAAATTTCTCCTAAAACAGTTTGTGAACCTCTTACCATATCGCCTAATTTTATATTTAATTTAGTACCAATTGGTAAAAATAAATCTACTCGCGAACCAAATTTAATAAATCCCATTTGCTCACATTGTTCAGCAATTTCTCCTTCTTTGCAATACCAAACTATTCTTCTTGCTAAAGCACCCGCAATTTGACGAAACATAATTTCTATACCGTTTTTGTGTTTAACAACAATTGTTGTACGTTCATTATCAGTGCTACTTTTTGGATCGTAGGCCACTAAAAATTTTCCCGAGTGATATTTAAAAAAACTAATAATACCAGAAATCGGAAAACGATTTATATGAACATTAGTCGGGCTCATAAAAATACTCACTTGTAATCGTTTATCTTTAAAATATTCGCCTTCGATGGTTTCTTCAACAACAACAACTTTGCCGTCAGCGGGGCAAATAATAAGATTTTCGCCAAGAGTATATTTACGAATCGGATTTCTAAAAAATTGAACAATAGTAATCGTTAAAATACTGCTTAACAAATAGGCAAACCAATGAGCTATTTTAAAATTTGGAAAAAAGTAATGAGCAATAAAAATAATTATAAAGCTAAAAATAATCACTAAAAACAAACTGGCATAACCTTCTTTGTGAAACCTCATATGTTTTAAAAATTTCAGTAAATATAATAGAAACTGGTTGAAATGCAGTGATTTTTTATTTTATTACTTAATTTTAAAAATATAATAAAATACTTGGCAATTGATTATGCTTTTCTAATTTTGTAAAGAATTAAAAATATTTTTAAAACCATGAATAAAATTAAAGTAGTCAATCCTGTGGTTGAATTAGACGGTGATGAAATGACCCGTATCATTTGGAAGTTTATCAAAGATAAATTAGTATTACCATATTTAGATATTGATATAAAATATTTTGACTTAGGTATCGAACATCGTGATGCAACTAATGATCAAGTTACCATCGATTCTGCAGAGGCTATAAAGAAATATCAAGTTGGCATTAAATGTGCTACTATTACACCGGACGAAGATAGAGTAAAAGAATTTAAATTAAAGCAAATGTGGAAATCTCCAAATGGAACAATACGAAATATTTTAGATGGAACCGTTTTTCGTGAACCAATTGTCTGTAAAAACGTACCGCGCTTAGTTAGTAATTGGACCTCGCCAATTATTGTTGGCCGTCACGCTTTTGGCGATCAATATAAAGCAACTGATTTTGTAATTCCGGGAAAAGGAAAATTAACTATCAAATTTGAAGCTGAAGATGGAAAGGTTATAGAACACGAAATATATAAGTTTAGTGGCCCTGGTGTTGCAATGGGGATGTATAATGTGGAAGAATCTATTCGTGGATTTGCTCACTCTTGCTTTAATGTGGCATTAAATAAAAAATGGCCTTTATACTTATCAACTAAAAATACGATCTTAAAAAAATATGATGGTCGTTTTAAAGATATTTTTGAAGAAATTTATCAAATAGATTATAAAACTAAATATCAAGCTGCTGGAATTGTTTATGAGCATCGATTAATTGATGATATGGTAGCAAGTGCTCTAAAATGGAATGGTAGTTTTGTTTGGGCTTGTAAAAATTATGACGGTGATGTCCAATCCGATTCGGTTGCTCAGGGTTTTGGTTCATTAGGTTTAATGACTTCAGTTTTAATTACTCCTGATGGAAAAATTATGGAAGCGGAAGCGGCTCACGGAACTGTAACTAGACATTTTAGAGATCACCAAGCTGGTAAACCTACATCAACTAATCCAATTGCTAGTATTTTTGCTTGGACGAGAGGTTTGGAGTTTAGAGGAAAATTAGATAATAACCAAGAACTAATTCATTTTTCTCAAACCCTAGAAAAAGTTTGTGTAGAAACTGTTGAATGTGGAAAAATGACAAAAGATTTAGCAATTTGTGCTTTTGGAAATAAAGTAAATCATGGCGAACATTATTTATATACCGAAGAATTTTTATCAGCTTTAGATGAAAATTTAAAAGTAGCTTTAAATAAATAATTGCTACTTTAATATATTATTTTCAATTTTAATTAGATTTTTTACTAATATTTATTTTAATTCTAAAAAAATAAATTAACTACAATTACAATCTTTTTTGCAAGTTTGTTTTTTTTTTCGAATAATAAGTTTTATAATTAAAAAACATAAAGCTAAACCAAGAAAAATATAAACAGCTATTTCTTGCATAGTTCTAGTTGCTTAAAATTGGTAATATAAGTTTAGATAATTCACTACCAATGTGTATTTTAATATCACAAGACACAAAGTCTTTATCATCGCAATTATAAATATCTAAAAATTGTTGTGGATTTCTATCAAAAAGAGGAAACCACGAACTTTGAATTTGTATCATTAGTTTATGCCCTTTTAAAAAAGTATGAGCTATATCTGGCAATTCGAATTTAACAGTTTCAATTTTATCTGGAGTAAAGGCCACAGGCGCATCAAATCCATTTCTAAAACGACCTCGCATAATTTCACCTCTCACCAGCATTTGATAAGCTCCCATTTCTGTCTCTGGTTTTTTACCTTTGCAACAATATTGACTTTCGTAGCTAAAATTATCAGGAAATACATCAATTATTTTAACTACAAAATCTGCATCACTTGAACTTAAACTTACTTTTAAGTCGGCAATTACATTGCCTGCTAAACTTAAGTTTTCGGTTAAAAATTCGGTTTCAAAAACTAAAACATCAGGTCTTCTTGATGCAAAACGCTGATCGTCGGTCATGTATTCTCTGGTACGATTTAAATGAACATCTTCTGTATAAGGCACTGGCTTATTAGGAAAACTAGTGTAATTTAAAAATACGTTTAAATTTTTAGTTTTTTCAAAAGATAAACCGTTTTTTTCTGTTAAATAAATCGATTTATTTTCTATTTTTTTTGGAGGCCAACTTTCAAAGTTTTTCCATGCATTTTCTCCACTAAAAAAAATAGTAGCTTCAGCTATTTTATCAATATCTCCCTTACCTTTTAAATAATAATTAAAAAATGGCACCTCTAAATCATTTTGATAATAAGAAGTAGTATTATTTCCAAATCTAATATTTCCGAGATTTGAACCTTCTCCCCGATGCCATCCTCCATGAAACCATGGCCCCATAACCAATTTATTATTTGTAGTAGGCGATTGTTTTTCAATGGCTTTGTATAAATTCCAAGCACCAAAACAATCTTCTGCATCAAAGGTTCCACCCACTACCAATATAGCAGGTTTAATATTTTTACAATGTCTTCTTGCATCTCTCGCTTTCCACCAATTATCATAATTAGGATGTTTCATTAAATCATCCCAAAAGCGAACACTGTCCATGTATGGTTTAAAATTTTTTAGAGCACCCTGTTTTAAATAAAAATGATAGTTGTCTTTCTCAGGAATAATAAATCCTTTTACACTTTCTGTTGTTGGTTTAGGTCTATTTTTACCAAAGCCTGAATAGAAACTAAATCCATCGACTAAAGCAAATGCACCGTTATGATGAAAATCGTCTCCAATAAACCAATCAGTAACTGGGGCTTGAGGACTAACAGCTTTTAATGCAGGATGATTACTAAGCGCAGCCATAGTGCTGTAAAATCCGGGATATGATATGCCAAAAACTCCAACATTTCCATTATTATTCACCACATTTTTTATCAACCAATCAATCGCATCAAAAGAATCACTAGATTCGTCGATATCTTTTTTAGTTTTCTTATTTTCGATATATGGTCTAACATCTACAAATTCGCCTTCACTCATGTATTTTCCTCTTACATCTTGCATTACAATTATGTATTCTTCTTTTACATAATTTATCCAATGTGTTGAATATATGCGTGACGAAAATTCATCTTTTCCATAAGGAGCACAAGAGTATGGTGTTCGCATCATTAAAATTGGATGTTTTTCGGTAGTTGATTTAGGTGAATAAATTGTTGTAAATAATTTAACTCCATCGCGCATTTTAATGAAAGTTTCTTGTTTATTATAATTGGCATATAACCAAATACTATCTATATTTTGGGAAAAATTTATAAAATTTAAGTTCAAAAAAATAATTAAAAAAAATTTTTTAAACATGTACTTTATAATTTTAGATTTATTAATTAATTTACTGTAAAAGTAAGTTTTTTTGATTAACAATTTATAGTTTAAAACATTGGAAACCTCCAACTTAAAGATTTATTGATTTCAATTACTTTTAAAAGATAATGAATTCAGAGAAAACGAATAAATTTAGAGAAAACAGTCCGAAAGTCTCTGTTGAAGAAAACGAACTATCCACAAATCATAAAAATGACATTGAAGACTATGAAAAAAAGTCAAATGAGAAAAAAATAAAATCTAAACCCGCACCAAAAGTATCTGATAAAGTTCCTAAATTAGAAAACAAAGTTTCTTTTATTGAGCGATGGGAGCAATTCATTTCATTTTATAAAAACGAGCAAACACAAAAAACAATAGGATTATTTCTGATATTAATTTCTTTATTCCTATTCATTGCCTTTGTTTCATATTTAACTACTTGGGAAATTGATCAAGATAAAGTTTTAGGTTCTATTACCAATCTTTTTTCACCCGATATCAAAGTACAAAATTGGTTAGGAAAAATTGGCGCCCTTACCTCTTATTTAATTATTTACAGAACTTTTGGATTAGCTACCTTTATTTTAATACCTATTTTATTTGTATTTGGTATTCGAAAATTATTTCAACGTCAAATAATTAATGTTAGCGCTTTTAATGCTAAGTGCTTATTTACCATGGTTTGGCTTTCTTTAGTTTTAGCAAAAATGTTTCCTGATAAATTACATGTTTCTGGAGGTTGTTTTGGCTATTTTATGAACGAGCAAATTTCTAATTATTTTGGCAATGTGGGCTTAATTATCTTGTATATTTTTTCAATGTTGCTATTTTTGGTTATTACAATTAATTTATCTTTCAAATGGCCAACAAAAAAAATAATTGAAAACGACAAACAAATTGAAGATGAACTTGAAATAAAAAATGATGAAAAGAAAGATGATTTAATTTATAATTCCTCATTTAATGAGGCCAAAGAATTAAATTTAACATCCGAAGAAGAATCTGCATTATTAAATTTTGAAATCATTTCAAAAAATACAGAAAATAAAAATGAATTAAATGAAATACCCTCAAAGGATAATACTTTAGATTTTGAAGTTTTAGAAACTAAGGATGGGCTTAATGTTTCAAATAAACCTAAAGAACCATCATTTGAAATTGAAACACCATTGGCAGAACCAGATGTATTAGATGATGAAAATAAAGCGTCTAAATTAGTAGAACAACTCGGAGAATTCGACCCTACACTTGATTTAGGATCTTATAAATTTCCATCATTTGATTTGTTAAATGATTATGGAGACGGAAAAGGCAAAGTAACTCAAGAAGAATTAGTCGACAATAAAAATAAAATTGTAAATACCTTAAGAAATTTTGGTATTGAAATCGAAAAAATTATGGCTACCGTTGGCCCAACTGTTACCTTATATGAGATAGTTCCTGCAGCTGGTGTTCGAATTAGTAAGATTAAAAATTTAGAAGACGATATTGCTTTGAGTTTGGCTGCATTGGGCATTCGCATTATTGCACCTATTCCTGGTAAAGGTACGATTGGTATTGAAGTACCAAATCAAAATCCAGAAATGGTTCCAATGAAAAATATTCTAGCTTCTGAAAAATTTAATAATTCAACTTTTGAATTACCTATCGCTTTAGGTAAAACAATTAGTAACGAAATTTTTATTACCGACTTATCAAAAATGCCCCACTTGCTTATGGCAGGTGCAACTGGCCAAGGCAAGTCGGTAGGTTTAAACGCCGTACTCATTTCTTTATTATACAAAAAACATCCATCACAAGTTAAATTTGTTCTAGTTGATCCTAAAAAAGTAGAGTTAACTTTATTTAAAAAAATAGAGCGTCACTTTTTAGCCAAACTACCAAATGCAGAAGATGCCATTATTACAGATAATACCAAAGTAGTTCATACACTTAACTCTCTTTGTATTGAAATGGATAATCGCTATGCTCTTTTAGAAGATGCTCAAGTGCGTAATATAAAAGAATACAATGTAAAATTTGTTAATCGTAAATTAAATCCAAACGATGGGCATAAATATTTACCATATATAGTTTTGGTAGTAGATGAATTTGCAGATTTAATTATGACTGCGGGTAAGGAAGTAGAAACTCCTATTGCTCGTTTAGCTCAATTAGCAAGAGCTATTGGCATTCATTTAATTATTGCAACTCAACGCCCTTCTGTAAATATTATTACCGGTACCATAAAAGCTAATTTTCCTGCTCGAATAGCTTTTAGAGTAACTAGTAAAATAGATAGTCGTACTATTTTAGATTCAGGTGGTGCCGACCAGTTAATTGGTCGTGGTGATATGTTATTAAGTACTGGTAATGATTTAATTCGTATTCAATGCGCATTCGTAGATACGCCTGAAGTTGAAAAAATAACTGACTTTATTGGTAACCAAAGAGCCTATCCAAGTGCATTTATGCTTCCTGAATATGTTGGCGAAGACGGAAGTGATGGAAAAGAAGAAGTAGATTTAAGCGAACGAGATAAGATGTTTGATGAGGCAGCAAAATTAGTTGTTAATTTTCAACAAGGTAGTGCTTCTTTCTTACAACGTAAATTAAAATTAGGTTATAATCGTGCCGGAAGGATTGTCGATCAGTTAGAAGCCGCTGGATTTATTGGCCCTTTTGAAGGTAGTAAAGCAAGAGAGGTATTAGTAAAAGATATGACCCAGCTCGAGGAAATTATTAAAAAAATAAAGAGTAAATAAAATATTTTTTAGATTATTTAAAATTATGCAAAATTTAAATTAATATTTAATTCGTAACCCTTTTATACATTTGTTTATCAAAAAATATAATTATAAAAATAAATCATGAAAAAAATAATTTTCTTTTTTTTTACCTTCTGTTTTTTAATCGCGGTCTCTCAAGATCAAGACCCTAAAGCTAAACTCATATTAGATGACTTAAGTAAAACTAACAAAACTTATAAAACTATAATAGCCGAGGTGGTATTTACAATGTATAACAAAGAAAAGAAACTAATTGAGAAACCGCAAATATGGAAAATACAAGTTAAAGGACAAAAATTTCGATTAGAAATACCGGGTACTTCAATAGTTTGTGATGGTGTTACTTTGTGGAATTACAATAAAGATGCTAAAGAGGTAACTATAAAAACCTTTGATCCCATAAGTGATGAACAAAATCCTAGTAAAATTTTTAATATGTACGAAACAGGTTACAAATACACTTACGATTCAGAAAAAAAAATTGGTTTAGTTAATTGTTCGGTCATTAATTTATTTCCTGCCATTAAGCCAGAAAAGAAAAAATTTCATACCGTTAAATTATCTATTGATAAAATAAAAAAACAAATGATTCAGTTAATAATGCTGATGAAGGATGGAGGGACTCAAGTATATGACATCAAAAGTTTAAAAACAAATTCAGATTTGGCAGACAAATTATTTATTTTCGATACAAAAGGGTTTAAATCTGATCAGATAAACGACGAGAGAGACTAATTTTAAAATATTTTATTTGAGAAAAAATCAGCTTCAACTTACTTCCAAGAAGAAAAATAAAAAATTGATTGCTTTTTTATATTTTCTTTTTCAATTCACATGAATAGTTATAATGTCATTTAATTTAGTGGTATAACGTGGAGATAGTTTTTCTTGCTTCATTTTCCAAACTCGTTTAATATCCTGCGAACCTAATTTAATTTTTTGTTGGCCAAAATTAGTATTTAATTTGTCCATCGCTTTCATCAATAGTACATGACGAGGGTTGCTATTTTCAAAAAAAGTTAACTGTACCTCACTTTTTGGAATAAAGTCCATAATTATTACACCTGCTTTTTTATACTGATAACCTGCTTTGAAAATATATTTTAAACCTTGTGAGGCAAATTTAGAAATTTCGATACTAGAGTTGGTAGGATAGGGCAATTTTATAGTGATGCTTCTGCTGTATTGAGGCAAATCTTGCCGATAACGATTGCTATGAATATATACCAACAAAGAGTTGCAACAGCTGTTTTGTTTTCGAAGTTTTTCGGCACAATAAACAGCAAATGATACTACGCGTTCTTCTAATTCATGAAATTCTTTATAATTAATATCAAAAGAACGAGTGGTAGCAATTATTTTTTTTTCTCGAATCTGTTCTAAATCTAAAGTGGCTATCCCCATTAAATCTAATTTTAATCTTAATCCAACAATAGCTAAGTTTTTTTTTATCCAAGCATTATCTACTTGAGTAAAATCATAAGCAGTTTTTATATTAATAGAATTAAGTTTTTTAGCATGTTGCCTACCAATACCCCAAATATCTTCTACTTTTAACCACCTTAAAGCTTTTATACGTTTAACATCTGTATCCATTACAAATACATTTTTAGTTTGTTGAGGATATTTTTTAGCAATACGATTAGCCACTTTTGCTAAAGCTTTTGTAGATGCAATACCAACACTAACAGGTATACCAGTCCATTGAATTACTTTTTGATATATTTGTTTACCAAATTCTTCCATGTTATAGCGATCGTATCCCTTAAGTTTTAGAAAAGCTTCGTCAATGCTATAAATCTCCATATCTGGACTAAAATCAGATAATACATCCATCACTCGTTTACTCATATCTCCGTACAATGCAAAATTAGCAGAGAATACATAAACATTGTTTTTCTTAAATATAGCATCGTACTCAAAAGCAGCTGCTCCCATAGGAATACCTATGGCTTTTGCTTCGTTACTTCTAGCAATAACACAACCATCGTTATTTGATAATACTACAATCGCTTGACTAACTAACTCTGGCCGAAATAACCGTTCACAAGAGGCATAAAAATTATTACAATCAATTAAAGCAAACATTAAAAAGCTTTTATGGAATAAGTAACAACTCCCCAAATATTCAATTCGGTATGCTCGTCTATTTTAATTGGAGAATATTTTTCGTTTGCAGGCATTAGCCAATATTCTTTACCATCTAACTTAATTTGTTTAAGCGTAAATTCTCCGTTAATATAACAAACTGCTATTTTACCATGAACAGGTTTAATACTTTTATCAATTACTAATAAATCTCCATCATAAATTCCTACATTTTTCATCGATTCTCCTTTTACTCGTCCATAAAAAGTAGCAGCTGGATGTTTAATAAGATGTTTATTAAGATCGATACTAAGATCCACAAAATCTAAAGCAGGTGATGGAAACCCTGCACTAATACTAAATGAAAGTGTTTGTACTTCTAATTCAGTTTCTGTTAATGCAAAATAAATATCAAGTGTATTTGTATTAAAATAAGGCAAGTTAGATAAAATTTGTAAATGTAAAATTACTATATACTGAAGTTATAAATTGCTATAATTTATAGTAAATTTGAATTTAATACCATGTAACAAAAATTAATTGCTTTTTTTAAAATTTTAATAATTAAATTTATGTAAACTATTTCTTTAAAAAAATATGAAAAAAATATTATTTCTCTTGTTTTTAATCAGTTTTACTGCTCAGTTTTTTAAAGCTCAATCTATTTTTGGCTGGAATGTTAGTTTAGATTATAACTTCTTAAATACCAGAGTTAATGTAGATTCAATTAAAAGTGTTACTCAAAAATTTGCAATAGAAAAATCAGGTGGCTTTAGTTTAGGAATTCCCTTAAATATTAAACTAGCTAATTTAGTTATATTAAGACCTCAATTAGTTTTTAATGTATCTATGGGACAATTAGATTACACATTACCTAATGGACAGTCAATGACTACTAAATTTCCTTCTTTAAATGTTGAAGTACCTTTTCAAGCAGTTATTTCTAATTTTAGTAAATTTCATGGATTAGCCCTTATATTGGGGTTAAAAGGCGGTTATAAATTAGCTGATTTGAGTAAAAATCAAGATGAATTATTTAGTAAAAGCTATGGGGCATTCGATACTGGCCTTGGATATCGTATTAAAATAGGTAAAAAAACACGAATGATTGAAATGAGATATTCATTAGGTTTAAATGTGTTTAATCAAAAAATAACTGATACTAATTCACTTGCTAATTCATTCGAATCTATAAGAAGAAATCGTATTTCTTTTATTATAAATACATTTTAAAAATCTCATCAAGTAGGATTAAATAAAAAGTCCTGAAAGTTAATTTCTTTCAGGACTTTTAGAGGTCCCGAGCGGATTCGAACCGCTGTAGCAGCTTTTGCAGAGCTGAGCCTAGCCACTCGGCCACAGGACAATTTTATTGACTAATTTTAACAATAAAAAAATATTTAAGCCAAATAAATACTTTAATTAATTATTTATTAAGAACGGATAGCAAAAATAAGATTTTTTTAGGAACTTGCTAAAATTATTATGAGAAACATTCAACTTCATTCAAAACTTCCTAAGGTTGGCACTACTATATTTGCAACGATGAGTGCTTTAGCAAAAGAGCATCAGGCCATTAATCTATCTCAAGGGTTTCCAGATTTTGGTTGCTCTAAAGAATTAATTAATTTGGCCAATCACTATATTAAAAATAATTTTAATCAATATGCACCAATGCCAGGTGTTATAGAGTTGAGAGAACGAATTGCTGAAATCATCGAAACTTGTTATAATTCTATTTATCATCCTGATACCGAAATAACAATTACTGCTGGTGCCACGCAAGCAATATATACCGCCATTACTACTTTTATAAAAACTAATGATGAAGTAATTGTATTTGATCCGGCCTACGATTGTTATGCTCCTGCTATTGAAATAAATGGTGGTATTGTGATTTATTCTCAACTAAAAGATGATGATTTTTCAATTAATTGGGATGATGTAAAAAATAAAATAAACGAACGAACCAAGGTAATTATCATTAATTCACCGCATAATCCAAGCGGAACAATAATTACAAAAAACGATATTCAAAATTTAGAAAATTTAGTTTCTGGAAAAAATATCATCGTAATAAGTGATGAGGTTTATGAACATATGATTTTTGATGGCTTAAAACATTATAGCGTTGCTAGTAGTAAATTACTTAAACAACAATCAATTATTGTTTCATCATTTGGTAAAACAGTGCATGCCACAGGCTGGAAAATTGGCTATGTAGCGGCACAAAAAGAATTAATGCATGAATTTAGAAAGGTACATCAGTTTTTAGTTTTTGCCGTAAATCACCCTTTACAATTGGCATTAGCAGATTTTTTAAAAAATAACTCTAACTATAATAACTTAAAACAATTCTATCAACAGAAACGTGATTATTTTTTAAAACTAACAAAAAATTCTCGGCTAATTCCTTTAAAAACAAGCGGTACATATTTTCAGCTTATGAATTTTAAAAATATTAGTCAAGAATCAGATACAGAAATAGCCATCAGATTAACTAGAGAAAAAAAAATAGCCACAATTCCCTTATCTGTTTTTTATAGTCAAAAAAATGACAATCAACTTTTAAGATTTTGCTTTGCAAAAAAAGATGAAACATTAGAAAAAGCCGCAGAAATTATTTGCCAACTATAAAATAAAATTACTCGACGGTTCCGTTTCGAGCCGATTCTTTTTTATAACGCTTTAAACGTATAATCCAATAAGCAAGAATACCAATTATCATTATCCAAATAATTAAATTTGGGCTTTGACCTAAGACACGCATCCCTTTAAAAATCCATTGAAAAAATTCTCCAGTTCCTTCAAAAATATCTGTCCAGGTTATCATTAGCATTTTCATATATTTAATTTTTGTAAGTTTACAAGTACAAATTTAAAAATATATATATAATTAAAAAATTGTGTTTGCATCATTATTAAATAAAGGATTAAGAGAAAGTTTATTTTTTTTAATAGCAATATTTTTAATTTCTGCTTTTTTAATTTATTTTTCTCCTGTTTCCTTACAAAATAATAATGATTCTGGCCTGTTTTATAACTATTTAGTATCTAAAATTAGCAATAAAGCAGCTATTTTAAGTTTAAATTTTTTATTTATTGGGGTAGGTGTTTTTTTAATAAATTTTATTACTGTTAATCAAGAAATAGTTGAAAAGAATAATTGTTTTCCGATTTTTTTATTCTTGTTACTTTCAATCATTTCGGTTAATCCTTTACAAATAACACCTCAAATATTTACCAATATATTTATTTTATTTTCTATTTATAAACTGATTTCAATTTATAGGCAAGAAAGCGTTTTAAGTCAAATTTTTGAAGCTGCATTCTGTCTGAGCTTTTCAGCATTCATAACAATATCGAGTATAATTAGTTTACCTATATTTTTTATAACCTTAATAATTTTACGATCTTTTAACTGGAGAGAATGGGCAATTGCTATTGTTGGTATTTTTGCACCACTATTTATTTACGAGGGTGTGGCTTATTTAAGTGGCTATAATAGGTGGTATTTATTTAAAGCTATTGCGTTTTATTTTAAAAATTTAGATAGGCCGATAATTAGTGAATATTACTTTCCAATATTTTTTTTATTATTTGTCTTATTACTAATTTCAATAGTTAACTCTTTTTTAACAAATTTTGGTAACACTATAAAAAAACAAAGGATAAGGCTCCTATTCTTATTTGTAATATTGTTTAACACATTTGGATTTTTCTCCGATGGAGCAAATAGCTGTAGTATTATTTTAACCTATGCACTACCATTAAGTTTTTTTATTGGAGACTTTTTATACAATATAAAACAAAAGAAAATAGTAAATACTATTTTAACGCTAATTCTGCTGGGATTAGCTGTTATTTTTGCAGGCCAAATGGGGATAATTTAATTATTTATTTTTAGTGCAAGTTCTAATCTTTTAATCACTTCGTCTTTTCCCATGAGTGCTAACATATCAAATAGCTGTGGGCCTCCAGCTACTCCAGTAATTAAAACACGTAATAATTGCACATCAATTTTACCAGTAGTTTTTAATAATTCTTCGAATGCATTGTTAATGTTTTGAGAAGTCCAATTATTCACTGAATTAAAAGTAATTAATACTGAATTAAAAAGAGTTCCACATGTATTATTCCATTTTTTTGTAATTACTTTTTGGTCGTAAGAAGTTGGTGCTTCAAAAATATATTTTCCGTGATCCCAAAATTCGTAAACAAACTGAACTTTATCTTTTACGAGTTTACAAAAATCAATCATAAAAGCATCGTCTTTCTCATAGCCTTTTTCTTTTAAAATTGGCTTGAATAAATGTGATAATTCATGGTCTGACTTTGCTCTTAAATACTGCTGGTTAAACCATTTTGCTTTTTCTGGATCAAATTTTGCACCAGATTTATGAACCCGTTCAAATGAAAATAATTGCGATAACTGTTCAACTGAAAATAGCTCTTCGTTATTGCCAGGATTCCATCCCAAAAGAGCTAATATATTTATAAAGGCTTCTGGGTAATATCCCGATTCCTTATACCCTATATATGGCATAGATTCGCGAGGATCTTTCCAACTTAATGGAAAAACAGGAAAGCGGGCTTCTCGCTTAGAAATTTTACCATTACCATCGGGATTTAAAATCAAAGGCAAGTGAGCTAATTTGGGTATTTGATCTTCCAATCCTAAATATCTATAAATTAAAATGTGAGCAGGTGCACTCGGTAGCCATTCTTCGCCACGAACCGCATGAGTAATCTCCATTTCAATATCATCAACAATATGTGCTAAATGATAAGTAGGCATACCGTCACTTTTTAATAATACTTTATCATCCACTTGAGCAGAATTAAAAGTTACCCAACCACGAATAATATCATTAAATCTAATTTCTTCATTACGAGGAACTTTTAATCTAATAACATATTTTGCACCCTGCTCCAGTAATTTTTTTACTTCATCTTCTGCTAAAGTTAATGAGTTACGCATATTTTGACGAGAAACTGCATTGTATTGAGGCGACACTACTTTTGCAGCCTCTAATCTTTTACGCATTTCTTCTAATTCTTCAGTTGTATCAAAAGCATAATAAGCATGTCCAGAAGCTATTAATTTATTGGCGTAGATTTTATAGATGCCTAAATTTTTACGTTCGCTTTGACGATAAGGTGCGTATCTTCCATCTCCAAAACCAACCCCTTCATTAGGCTCAATGCCACACCATTTTAATGATTCAATAATATATTCTTCGGCACCTTCGACAAAACGCGTTTGATCGGTGTCTTCAATTCTTAAAATAAAATCGCCTCCGTGCTTTTTCGCAAATAAATAATTAAATAAAGCCGTACGAATTCCACCCATATGTAACCCTCCAGTCGGACTGGGAGCAAATCTAACTCTAACACGCTTTTCCATAGTTCACAAAGATAATGTAAATTTATATTTTAAAGCGATGGAAAAAGACTTTTTTAAAATGGTTTATGAGGTGGTTAAATTAGTGCCTAAAGGCAGAGTAACCAGCTACGGGGCAATTGCTAATTATTTAGGAGCTAAATCTTCTTCCAGAGTTGTTGGTTATGCCATGAACGCATCGCATAAAATAAAACCAAAAGTTCCTGCTCATAGAGTTGTAAATAGAATTGGTTTTCTTAGTGGAAAACTCCATTTCGAAACTCCCTTTCAAATGCAAGAATTATTGGCGAAAGAAAATATTATAATTAAGAATGATAAAGTGCTAGATTTTAAAAATAAATTTTGGGACCCACAAAAAGAATTAAAACTTTAAATTGAATAAATATATTTCTTAAACATTGTATTATGAATATTTTAAAAGAACTAGAATTTATTGATAGAATTGACGGGTGTTTTCCATACGGAGATAGAAAAGAATGTATTAAATTAATGGATGAAGCAGTTTTAATTTCTCCAAATGCTGTATTTGCTGTAATAGAAGAGATTTGCAGAATACCAGATGAAGACAGAGTATTATTTCCATTTTTAGCACTTTTAGATCTATTAAAAGAAGTCGAAAAACGATTTGATCATCCTTTAAAAGAATTAATAGTTAAAATTGCTTGCCGAATGATTAAAGAGCAAGAAACCTCTTTAGAAGAAACTTTACTAAATTTAGAAAGCTTAAAAAAATATCCACGACAATTTGCTTGCCTTAATATTATTTTTTTTTCTTGCCATGGCGATGAAACAAAATTAAACGCTGGATGGGACGAAATAATAAAAATTTGGGATAAAGACGGTTAATTATTAATAAGCATAATCGCTCAAATAATTAAAATTTTCGCATAACTTTCCTTCCATACAAATACTGGCACGTTTAATGATATTTTCATTATCATCACTAATAATATATGGCAGCACACGTTCTGATAAATCTTTTCCAAAGTCATCACTGGCATCGCGAGGTAATTCGCAAGGTAAATTATCAACTGCCATAATACAAACTGTATCTTTATTAAAAGGTAAATCTTCTTTTCCTGTCATAATATTATAACCATAAAATGGTTGTGAAATACTACTTGCCCTGATAGTGGATGGAACGGAACCATTTACATCGCAAGTGACATCAGCAATTACAGATAATCGAAAATCTTTTTCCTGCATATCCTGCTGACTAAACATTTTTGGTGAACGAGGATCCCAATAATGAGCAGAAATAAATATGTCGGCAGTCTTTGTAAAAATTGGAAATTTAGAAACAAAATGCTCTGGATGAGCATAAAAATCATTTAAATCGAAATTATGATCGTTAGATCTTTCAACATAATCTCGAGGATTTAATTGGCAATAAACTGGCTCTCTGTATGAGGCCATTAAAAATTCTTCGGGAGTTACTTTTCTGATTCTAAGGGCGCTTAAAGTTTCTATTACTCCATTTGCGACTCTGCCCCCCCCCGTTAGCACAATTTTTACATTAGGTAATTTTACTCTTTTTAACTCATCTTCCATTTCAGCTTTATCTCTACAAAAATTAGCAGGCTTTAAACGAAATAAATCATATTTGATACCATATCCTAAAATACAATTGTATGCCCCCACAATCCCAGCATATCTTCCAAAACCAATAATTCTATTATTAGCCTTATCGGTAAGCGTCTCATAATCTATCATTTGAATACGTTTTGCAATTAATGCTTGCATTAAAATTTTATTATGTGCTTGCTTTTTTATGGTATGCGAAAAGAAAAAATATTTTTTGCCTTCAATTAATTTTTCAGGCGGTACTTGTTTCACTCCCATTAAAACATCACAATCAGTCATATCTTCTTGAAATGATATTCCAAAAGAAGTATATTCCTCATCTGAATAACACCTTGTTTTACTTGGCTGAACTACAATTTCAAGATTTTTGTATTTCCGCATCAATTCTGTACATATTAAAGGTGTGAGAGGCACACGTTTATCAGGTGGATTTTTTTCTTCGCGTAATACACCTATTTTAAATGATTGCATCTATTTTTGTATTTTTACAAAGATAACATTTATGTCACTTTTAAATAATTTTTTTGGAGTTATTTTTTTATTTTACTTGCTGATAAGCCCCTCTTATGCGCAAAATAAAAAAAGTGTAATTACTCAAAAATATGAAGCGAAACAATTAAAAGAAGATGCTGAAATATTAAAAAATATCACAACAGCAATGCATCCCGCTATCGGTATTTATCAATCTAAAAACTATTATAATAATCTTTTTGATGATTTTATCTCAAATTTAAAAGATAGTTTAACGGAAAAAGAATTTAGAATAAAACTAAAATTATTGATGGGAAACCTCTACTGCGGTCATACAGAAGTAATCAATTCAAAAAAGTATTACCGAGAAATAAGTAAAAATAAATTAAATTTTTCTTCTTTTATATTTCTTCCTATTCAAAATAAATTATTTGTAATTGGTAACTTAAACAAAAAACAAGATACGAATTCTGTAAAAAAAGGAACCGAAGTTATTCGAATAAATGGTATTGGTGTTGACTCTATTATAAAATATAGCAAACGTTTTATAAGTAGCGACGGATATAACCAAACTTCAAAAAATCACTTTATTCAGTTATCATTTAATAATTTTTTAGTTGGCTTATTTGGAAGACCAGATACATTTAACTTTGATTATTTAGATGAATCAAAAATAAAAAATATAAGATATTGCGCTTTCAAAGCGAATAGTCTCCCTCCTCTACCGCTTCAAAAAAAAGACGATAGTTTATTTACAAAATTTAAGCGCGCGCAAATTAAATATCGTTTTTTAGATTTACAAAATAAAACCATGTTATTAAAAATAGCAGCTTTTTCTCCCTTTCAGAGTGCAAAAGCTTACCGAAAAATTTTTAAAAAATTACAAAAATACGAAACTGAAAATTTAATTATTGATTTAAGAAATAATGGAGGTGGAAGTATTGAAAACGCTTACAGATTATTAAGCTATCTTATTGATACCTCTAAAAAACAAACGATGCGAACGAGCATTAAAAATTATCCTTATAAAAAATATACTCGTGGAAACGTTTTATTTAAAATTACACGATTTGTTTTTGGGATTATGGGTAAAAAAGAAATCTTGTATGAAAGCGATAATTATATTTTTACTATAAATCCAAGAAAAAAAAATCATTTTAATAAGAAAATATTGGTATTAATTAATGGAGGATCTTTTTCGGCATCAATTTTAGTAGCAGCTTATTTAAAAGATAATAATCGCGCCGAATTTATTGGTGAAGAAACTGGGGGGGCTATCGAAGGTTGTAATGCAGGGGTAATGCCCTATTATAAATTACCTAATACAAATGTTAGAATTAGAATGCCTGCATTTAGAGTTATAAACGATGTTTATCCCAAAATTACCGCACACGGCCTGTTACCTAAATATAAAACAGAATACAGTTTAAATGATTATTTACAACAAAACGATGTAGATTTAATAAAAGCTAAAGAAATACTTAAGCTTAACTAAAGCTAAAATTTTTTGTACCTTTGTTATCTGTTCTTTAATTATTGGGTCCGACCGGTTTTGACAGTAAGCGCATCAATTAGGTAAGCACGTAGAGCGTTGTAAGACGAGCTCTTTAAACTGAACTTTCAAAATTTTTATTAGGCGAAGATAACTCTTACGCTATGGCTGCTTAATTTAGAATTAAGTAACCTTTGCTTTCCGAGGAGCTAAACTGCTCTGCGCTTCGGGTAAAGCATCATAAATGTGTAGTTTATTTTAGTGATGCTGTTAGCTAAAATAATATTAACAACTAAGTTAAAGTTTGGTTTGAATTAACGCCTGGCTTTAATCGAAAATTAAGTTAATACTAAACGTGAAGAAAGCTTATTTTTTCCTTATTTGGACGAGAGTTCGAATCTCTCCGGATCCACAGATTAGTATTTAGCCCTCAGTAAACACTGGGGGTTTTGTATTTAGGTATGTCAAAAAGGAGCTTTTAAATGCTTCAAAAGACTCTAATCCGTTACCTACTCAAATTGTTTCAAAAATAGGTGTCTTTAGTCTTAGCAATAATTTATTAAAACTAATGCTATGCCAGAGAATCAAAACATCCTTTATTATCTTCCCTAGGGAAAAATCAATAAAAAAGTTGTATCATCAATTTATTGTAGAATTACAATTAATGTAGATAGAATTACTTACTTAATTCAATTACATTAAATAATAACTTGCTTTATTCTCAATCTTAAATTAAATTGCATAAAAAAAGCCCCGTATTGAAAGACGAGGCAACTTAAATGTTTTCACAACGGAATAATCCTTATTGTGATTTGCTTTAAAATGTACTATAAAATTAATACAGAAAAACGAATAAACAAAATATTATATGAAAAAAATTTTAGGTTTGGATTTAGGCACAAATTCAATTGGATGGGCTTTAGTTAATGAGGATAAAGACAATAAAAAAGGTGAAATTATTGGAATTGGAAGTCGAATTATACCAATGTCTCAAAAAATAATAAGTGACTTTAACAAAGGTATTTCCGTTTCACAAACTGCTTCAAGAACAGAATTTAGAGGGAAAAGAAGGTTATTAGAACGAAATCTTTTAAGAAGAGAAAGATTGCATAGAACTTTAAATGTATTAGGTTTTTTACCCAAACATTATGCAAAACAAATTGATTTTGAAAAAAATGTAGGAAAATTTAACCCAGGTACTGAACCAAAATTAGTTTATAAACTAAATGAAATTACGGGTAAAAGAGATTTTATATTTCATAAATCATTTGAAGAAATGATTCAAGATTTTAAAATCCATCAACCTAATTTAGTACTTGGTGATAAAAAAGTACCTTATGATTGGACAATTTATTACTTGCGTAAAAAAGCATTAACTGCTAAAATAGACAAAGAAGAATTAGCATGGCTCCTATTACATTTTAATCAAAAACGTGGTTATTACCAATTAAGAGGTGAAGATGAAGAAGAAACATCAAATAAATTAGTTGAGTTTCATACTCTAAAAGTAGTTGATGTTACTGCGGATGAACAACAAAAAGCAAAAACTGATATTTGGTATAATGTAAATTTAGAAAATGATTGGATATATAGAAGATCAAGTAAAACTCCTTTATTTGATTGGAAAGGTAAAACACTAGAATTTATAGTTACTACAGAGCTTAACGATGATAAAAGTATAAAATTAAATAAAGAAGGAATTGAAAAAAGAAGCTTTAAAACAGTTGATTCAGAGAAAGATTGGGTAGCAATTAAAAAAAGTACAGAAGAAAAAATTGATAAAAGTAAAAAAACAGTTGGATGTTATATTTAT
>SYAL01000016.1 GCA_005787585.1 Bacteroidota bacterium | reverse complement strand
GCGTGACGAAGAAGACCGTCGGGCGCGAGCGCTCCCACAGGTCGAGCAGGACCTGGTGCAGCGTGGCCCGCCGCGCGTAGTCCAGGCCCACGAAGGGCTCGTCCATGAGCAGCACCTTTTTAATTATTTTTTTATTGTCAGAAAGTATTTCTAATAAATAATTTCCCGATTCTAATGAATTTACATCTAATATTGTTTGCATAAAATTTAATTTTTGGTGATAAATAATTTTTCCACTTAAATCTGAAATATTAATTGATGATTGATTTACTTTATCTGTTTCAATTGATAATAGATTATAACATGGATTTGGATAAACATTAAATTTATGATCATTTGTATTTTCATTAAGTCCAACTATTGTTTGAGTAATTGTAAAATTATCCATACCAAAAAATTGTGGTGTATTTATACCAAAATTACCAATATCACTCGAATACATAAAAAATTTGATACTATCAACATCACCTAAACTAGATGTATTTACCCACTGCCAATTATTAACTATATAGTCTAGAGAATTATTAGCAAAACGATAATCAGCTAAGTAAAAATTAACACTGTCTGATTTTAAAATACCAGATTTAAAACCTTTAACTGTTAATTTAAAATAATCAGGGTCATTGCCACTAATACCTCCAAATTTCTTAGCAAAAGAATCGCCAAGCTTCATCGATTTGTATGCATATGTAGAATTTGTTATATAAAAACCATTTACAGTATTTGAAGTTGCACCTAAATTTATAACACCACCATCTTTACCGATAACATAGATGTTAGAGTTATTATAACCTTTGAATGGTTTCACACCGTATAAATTTCCAAATCCAACAGTTGATGAATCATATTTATTTGTATACGAAAAACCTCCACTCCAATAATTAAATGCTGCGTTCCACTTATACTGAAATGAAACATTATTATTTTGAAAAGGAATACTCATTGAGCTAGAATAAGCAGAATTAGTAGAAAGTGTATATGTTTCAAAATCAATTACGGTTGTTTGTGATTTTAAAGCAAAAGCAACTAAAGATAATGATAAAATAATTTTAATTTTTTTCATGATATTGTTTTTTGGTTTTATATTTATTTGATTGAAATTCCGAATTCGTAATTCTTTAATGGCATTGGTCGTCCAGCAATAATAAAATAATTTTGATTAAATAAATTATTACAAGAGACAAATACAGATAAATTTATTTTTTTTATATCGAATACATAATTTAATCTACATGAAGATACTTGATAGGGTATTAGCCAATGGGAATTATCGCTTGTTGTGAAACGATAACCTGTATATTGATGATAGAAAATGAAATAAATATTATTTATTCCAACCGATAAATTTGAGTTTAACAAATAACGTGGAGTATAAATTAACTGTTTATTTAGGGTATTATTATTTTCTTGTTTACTTGATTGAATAGTTGATAAAACATAAGAAGCCATTATACTGGAACCAATTTTAATTATATTTTTTTTATAATTTAATTTTAAAGTGGTTTCTGAACCTCTACTCCATACATTTTGAATATTAGTAGCCGACGAAGTGCCATTTTGAGCAGGAATCCACAAAATCCAATTTCTAATATCTCTACTATAAAGCGCTCCAGTAATTTGGAACAATAAGTTATTTAATTGTTTTTTATAATTTGCCCCACCCTCGAAAGTAAGACCCTGTTCAGCTTTTAAATTATTATTTCCACCGGGCATCCAATATAATTCGTTTAATGTTGGTTGGCGATAAACTTTAGCAGCATTAAAAATTAATGAAATTGGTTCAAATAAACGATATTCAAATGCCGCTCCCCCAGTAAAAGGTAAGGTTCCAATACTAAAATATTCTGCACGGGCAGAAATATTAGAAATTAGTTTACTATTTAAAAAAGAAAACTTATTTCCAATTAAAAAAGATATTTTATTTAAATATTTTATGGATTCGTAGTTTCTGATAAAAGCTTGATTAAATGACATATTTACACCAAAATAAAAATCATGACGACTTTTCCAATTATAATAATTTTCATTTTCGATAAGAATAGTTTGTGATTTACTTTTAGAAAATATTTCTGCTGAACTATCATTATAATTAATGTAATCATTAAAAATCGCAGCTTTAATTGAACATCTTATTTTTGATTTAAAATAAACCCAGTTAGCAATAATGCGTGAAGAAATATCTGATTGTTGCCGTTTTTTTTGAATACTTTCAAAATAACTAGGTAAATTTCTTTGATTATAATTAAACCAGGTGTTAATAGTTAAAATTTGTTTTGGATTGATTAATACTTTAAACTCTTGCATTAAACCATTAAAATTATAAGCAGCATTCTTTTGAACTATTAAATCATTGCTATTATTAAAAGGATCTATATAGGTAAAATTATTTTCACTGGAAGTTCTGTAAAACTTAATTGATGAAGCAACTCTTTTATTACTTAATAATAAATTAGATGCGAAATTAAACAAGCCAAAACTGCCACTACCGATATTGGTATTAATCTGAAATCCTTTATTAAACTCTAATTTATTATTTAGGTGTAAACTACCTCCAACTGCTCCACTTCCCCATATTGATGAAGATCCACCATATTCTATTTCTATATTTTCAAAAAGTAAATTAGGCATCAATGCTAAGTCGCATTGACCAAGCATTGCATTTTGAATATTTAAGCCGTTCCATAAAATAGCCGTTTGCGATGCATTACCTCCTCTAAAAGCGGATGTTGAAAGACCACCTGGACCGTAATTCTTAATGAAAATACTTGAGTTTAAATTTAATAAATCCGCTACCGAGTTAAATTTGAATTGTTGTTTTATGATTGAATCGATGGGTTCTATTTTTTTTCCGATTTGAGAAATATTTTCTTTAAGAGTAATTACTTCTACAGTTTTAAGTAATGTGGTATCTTGAGAATAATAGTCTTTGATACTAACTATCATAAACAATAAAAAATAAACAATATAAAAATTGTTTAAGCAAGCAAAATGCTTATTTGTTTTTAATTTCAATTATTTGAAAAACTAATTACGTCTTTTGTTTCAATTCCCGAAAACCGTTAACATTAATGCATTTGGCAGGTCTTCTGACTTATCCTTGCTTAAAACTACCTTCCCGAATAATCAGTGGCATTTGAATGTTTAAGCTATTAAAAGGACTCACAGCAGCGGGTACTATTAGTGAATTTCACACTATTCCCTATTAATCTTTTGTTTAAAAAAGAACCAATTGCAACACAAATATAATAAAATCTATTTTAAATTGAAGAATTTATTTATTTTTTGCAGCTTTAAGGCATGAAAAATTCAGAAAAAACGGAGCTAATAAATTATTTATCAAGTTTTATTTCAGATAAAAGAAAAGCACGTTTTAATGAAATTATTTCTAATAGAACTAGTCATTTAAGAATTGTTTTAGAAAATGTTTATCAAGCACATAATGCAAGTGCAGTTTTAAGAAGCTGCGAAAGTTTTGGTATTCAATATGTACACTTTATTGAAAATAGAAATCATTTAAAAATTAGTAAAGATGTTGATTTAGGTAGCAGCAATTGGCTTACAATTACTCGACATAATAATACTGATAACAATACAATTGAAGCAATTAATCATTTAAAAAAGTTAGGTTACAGAATTGTTGCTACATCTCCTCATAAAAAAGATTGTTCCATCGATAAACTTCCTATTGAAAAAAAATTAGCTCTTATTTTTGGTACAGAGCTAGATGGTGTTTCGCAAGAAGTAATTGATATGGCTGACGAATTTGTCGAAATACCAATGTTTGGCTTTACAGAAAGTTTTAATGTGAGTGTTTGTGCAGGAATATGCATATATGAATTAACAAAACGAATGCGTAATTCGCAGAATAATTATCTATTAAAAGATCAAGAAAAATTAGATGTTTATTTTGATTGGATGAAAACTTCAGTAGATAAGAGCAAATTGCTAATTGAAAATTTCTTAAAAAATAAATTATAATAAAAATAAATTAGAAGTTAGTCCATCTGCTTTAAGTTGACCTGATTTATTTAATGTATAAATGTTTTTTTTTATTTCAAAAAATTCTCTATTCTCAGTTACTGCTTTTTTAAAATGAGCTAAAATTTCAACTCCAAACAATTGACTGATTTCAATTTCATTACAACCCCAAATGGTTCTTAAACGAGTTAAAACATATTCATTATATCGATTTTTTAAACTTAAATTTTCTAAAACAAAAAAATCTGTATTATTATTTAATGCATTTACATATAACAAGTTATTTTTTAAATTCCACTGGCGAGAATAACCATTATAAGAATGGGCTGAGGGGCCAATTCCCATATATTTTTTTTGAAGCCAATAATTTGTATTATGAACTGCGAAAAAATCTTTTTTTCCAAAATTTGAAATTTCGTATTGAATAAAATTTGCTTGGCCTAATTTTTCCAGTAGTAATAAAAACTGTTTACTACTTAAATCATCACAAACTGATGGCTCCAATCCTCTATTATTTTTTAATCCCAACGCAGTTGATTTTTCTATTGTTAAATTATAAGTTGAAATATGTTGTGTATTGAGAGAAATTGCTTTTTGAAGAGTTAAATCCCAAGAATTTACAGTTTGAAATTTACTGCCATAAATTAAGTCAATGGTAATATTCTCAAATCCTAAATCTTGAGCTATTTTTACCGAAAAAATAGACTCGGAAGAATTATGAGCTCTATTCATCCATTTCAACTCTTCATCATTAAAACTTTGAACACCTATACTTAAACGATTTATTCCTAAGGATATCCATTGTTTTAGCTTTTTGGGGTTAATATCATCAGGATTAGCTTCTAATGTTATTTCAATTTTTTTTTGCCAAAAAAAATATTTAGATAAATGATTTATAATTATTCCCAAATCTTTCGCTGATAAAATACTAGGTGTGCCTCCACCAAAATATATACTATCGATTTGATTATTTGAAAGATATTTTTTTCTAAGCGTTATTTCTTTCAAAATTGCACTTAAAACATTAGTTTTTTCATTTAATTGGGTACTAAAATGAAAATCGCAATAAGAACATGCTTTTTTACAAAAGGGAATATGTATGTAGATTCCTGACAAAAAATGCTTAAAGATAATTTGCTTAAATTAAATGTACTTGTTAAAAGACTTATTTTACTCACAAATCTAATCTTTAATTAAATAATCTAAATTAAAAAAACTAACACATTTGATATATAATTCAAAAAAAAATCCTTATTTTAGCATTTTATATCAATATATTTATCTTAAATATGAAAACACTAATCAAACAATTTTTAATAACTTTTTTGTCTTTAATATTATCTTTTTCAGGGGTTTCCCAAAAAAAGAATAAAAATCTTGTAAAAGCAGACGAAGCTTTCGAAAATCACGAGTATTTTTCTGCAATTACATTATACAAACAAGCTTTATCGGGTTCTTCTGATGAAATTAAAGGCTATATTTTCTTCAGAGCAGGCGAAGCCAGTCAAGAAATAAATGATTATAAGGAAGCAGAAAGCTATTATCAAAAAGCGATTAAAGAAAATTATATTGAACCTGTGGTATTCTTAAAATTAGCCGAAGTTTTAAAAATTGAATCAAAATACGATGAATCAATCATAGAATATAAAAATTACAAAACAAAGGGTGGAGAAGCAAAAAAAGCTGACAGGGGGATATCCTCTTGTCAACTAGCAAAAAAATATTCTGAAAATCCTACTCGATATAAAATTGAGAATATGACCTTAATTAATTCAAAAGCTCGAGATTATTGCGCCTCTTTTAGTGATAAAAGTAATAAAACAATTGTTTTTTCTTCAAATAGAGAAGGTAGTTTGGGAGATATAGATATAACAACAGGAAAAAATAAATCGGATATTTACGAAACAAAAGTTGATAAAAATTTAAAATGGTCAACACCTGTTTTGTTACCTCCTTCAATTTCAACAGAAGTAAACGAAGGGCAACCCTGGGTAAGTAAAAAAGGAGACATGATTTTCTTTACAAGATGTCCTGAATCTAAAGGTAAAAAAAGTAGATGTGGATTATATATGGCCAAAAAACAAGGCAGTACTTGGGGAAATGCTGAATTACTTCCTTTTAATAATGATACCATTCAGTTTGGCCACCCATGTTTATCTTCAGATGGTAAAACATTGTATTTATCCTCTAGAAAAGCAGGTGGATATGGCGGGGCTGATATTTGGAGTTGTACATTTGATGTTAAAAACAATTTATGGGGTCAATTAAAAAATGCTGGACCAGAAGTTAATACTTCTGGTAATGAAGTTTTCCCTACTTTATCAGATGATGGTAAGCATTTATATTTTTCTTCTGATTATCATCCTGGATTAGGTGGTTTAGATATTTTTGAAGCCGAAGCTGGTACTGATGGTAGATTTACTAAACATGCAGAAAATATGAAAGCGCCTATTAACTCTGCTTTTGACGACTTTAGTTTAATTTTTGAAGGAAAAAAACAAAAAGGATTTTTTACAAGTAATCGTGAAGGTGGAAAAGGTGACGATGATATTTGGGGTTTTAATTTACCAGCATTAGTGTTTTCTGGTAAAGGAAATGTGTTTTGTGAAGGTGACTCAAAAACAGGTAAAGGCAAAAACGAGCCAGTTGAATTAGTAAAGGTAGTAATAATAGGTAGCGATGGTACAATAAGCGAATCAACAACTGGAAAAGATGGTTCTTATTTTTTCAAATTAAAAGAAAAAACAACCTACACGGTTTCAACAGAAACTAGTAAATCATCAAAATCTGCTTCTTTTGCCAAAGATGGATACTTAGCAAATAAAGACCATCGTTTTTTTCAAACTGTTGGCGAAGATCATTCAAAAGAATTTAAGGCTGATTTTTTTGTTAAACCGGTTGTGCCTGATTTGAGAATGCCAGAGATTCAATATGCATTGGGTAGCGCAGAATTGTTACCTGAATCAAAAGACTCATTAAATTATTTATTCAATATTTTAAAAGATAATCCTACGATTGTTTGCGAATTAAGTGCACACACAGATAATCAGGGTAAAGCTGCTTCTAATTTCACCTTATCTGAAGCTCGTGCTCAATCTTGCGTTGATTATTTAGTAAATGAAAAAAATATTCCTGCTGCTAGATTAATTGCAAAAGGATTTGGTCAAACAAAACTAATAGTTACAGATGATTTAATCAAAGCAGCAAAATCAAAAGAAGAAAAAGATGCATTACACCAAAAAAATAGAAGAACAGAATTTAAAGTGCTTAATTTTAATTATGTAGATGTAAATGCACCAAAAACTCCAATAAAAACGAATAAACCAAAAACTGAAGAAGAAGAAGAATAACTATTATAAATATTAATTTAAAAGGCTGTCCATATTAATAAAAGGACGGCCTTTTTAGTTTGAATTCTAAATAAACTATTGAAAAATTTTATAGTATATAAATCAAGTGCAGGTAGTGGTAAAACCTATACTCTTGTAAAAGAATATTTAAGATTGGCATTATGTGATGATAAAAAATTACATCATAATTATAAATTTATATTAGCGGTCACTTTTACAAATAAAGCTGCTGCTGAAATGAAAAGTAGAGTTATTTCGGCATTAAATGAAATTTCATTATCCCAATATTCAGACTTAAGTAAAAAATTATGTGATGAATTAAAAATATCACTTGATGAATTATCAAAAAGATCAAAACTTTTATTAGGTTATATTTTGCATCATTATTCCGATTTTGCAATAGGAACTATTGATAGCTTTACCCACAAGATTGTTAAAACTTTTGCACAAGATTTAAAACTACCAATTAATTTTAATATCGAATTAGATACAAATAGTTTTTACGAAAAAGTTATTTCAGAACTGTTCAATCAAATTGGAGAAGATAAATACGTAGGCAAACTTTTAAAAGAATACGCTTTAAATAAAGCAGAAGATAATCAAGGATGGGATCCGGAAAATCAAATCAAAGAATTCTCTAAGCTATTGATAAAAGAAAATTCAAACGAATATATAACTAGCCTAAAAAAATTTAATTCAGTTGAATTAGAAAAATTCAGAAAACAATTTATAGATTTTACTTTTCATTATAAAAATACATTAAAAACCGAAGGACAAAAAGCAATTGGTTTAATTAAAAAAAATAATTTAGAAGATAATGATTTTAAAGGTAAAAAAAATGGGCCCCAAAACTTTTTTAATAAATGTGTAAATAACTTAGTAGGTATCAAAGATACTGAAGGGGTTAATTTAAATGCTGCTATTGAAAAAAACCAATGGTCAGGTGGCTTACCAGAAACAAAAAAAATTGTAACTGTTATTACTCCACTTCTTAATGAATACGCTAAATATTTGATTTCATTTATTTGCGAAAACTTCACATATTTTTCGTTATGCGAATTACTTAGTAAACAAATGTACCCTCTAATGCTTCTAAAAAAAATAGAAGAAATTAGTCTTGAAAAAAAACAAGAAGAACATTTGGTATTTATTAGTGAGTTTAATCAAAAGATTTTTAACATCATTAATAACGAATCTACACCTTTTATTTATGAGAGACTTGGGGAAAGATACCATCACTATTTAGTCGACGAATTTCAAGACACTAGTAGCTTACAATGGCAAAATATTTTACCTCTTGTTGATAATTCTTTAGCTAATGGTTGGTTTAACCTTATTGTTGGAGATGGGAAACAAAGTATTTACAGATGGCGTAATGCAAATATAGAGCAGTTTGATATATTACCAAAAATTAAGAATCCACAAAATAATCCGCAAATTAATGAAAGAGCATTATCTCTAGATAGAAATTTTGAAGAAAAATTCTTAAATGCTAACTACCGAAGTTCAAAAACAATTGTATCATTTAATAATGCGCTATTTGATTATCTTAAAAAAGAAATACTACCAGATAATTTAAAAAATATTTATCATAACCAAGCACAAGTTATAAAAAATCAAAATCCTGGCTTTGTTTCAATACATATTCAGAAGTTAGAAAAAGATAGCTTAAACTCAGAAAATTTCAATATTATATTAGGTCAAATAAACTCAGCCTTAAAAGACGGTTTTAATACTAAAGATATTTGTATTTTGGTTCGGAATAATACTCATGGCAATTTAACCGCTAATTTTTTGGTAAAAAATGGCATTCCTGTAGTTTCTTCTGATTCACTTTTATTAAAAAATAATTTTGAAATAAACACTATTCTCTGCTACCTAACCTATTTAGTAAATCCTCAAGATATTATTTCTGGTGCCTCAGTAATAAATTATTTACATCAATCAAATCAGATTGATGAAATAATGTTTAATAAACAACTCGATTTAATATCTAAAAAACATTCTCTTTTTTCAATTTTAAAAAACTGCGGTCTCAAAATAAATAAATCAAATTTATCTATCAATAATCTTCTTGATAACTGCATTGAAATAATTAATGTTTTAGGTTTAAATAAAAACGGTTATACCTATTTGCGATTTTTTTTGGATGAAGTAAATGAATTTTTAGTCATAAAAAATTCAAATATTTCATCTTTTTTTGAATGGTGGGATTATCGTTCAAAAAAAGCATCAATGATAATTCCCGAAAGTACTAACGCTGTAAAAATAATGACAATACACGCCAGTAAAGGCTTAGAATTTCCTGTAGTTATTATTCCCTTTTGCAATTGGGCCACTTATCATTCAAACGACTCTTGGGTATCTATTAATAATGATAAAGTTGAACTTCCAAGTACTATTGTTAACCTGTCTAAAAAAGCAGCTAATTCGGGCTTCGAAAAAGAATATTTAAAAGAATTTGACGAACAATGTTTAGATAATTTAAATTTATTATATGTCTCTTTTACAAGAGCAATTGAAAGATTGCATATTATTGCATCTTCCTCAAAAGGAAATACACAAAAATCAGTTTGCGATTGGCTCAAAATATACTTGAATGAAAATTATAAGTCTGTTTCTCCCGATTATTATGAAATTGATACAGCATTACCAAAATATTCTATAGAAAAAGAAAATAATCTTTCAACCTTTACATTAAATCCACTTGAATTTAATACACCTCCTAATATAATTCAAATAAAACCTTCTTATTTAAATAACAATCATGATATTGAAAATGCAAAAAAACAAGGGATATTAGTTCATTGGCTATTGTCTAAAATAAAAGATAAATCGCAAGTAAAAATTGCTCTTCAATTAGCTTTATTAGAAGGTATATTAGTTGAAAACGAAAAAGATAAATTTGAAAAATTAATCGTTGAACTTATAGAACAACCAGAAATTAAGTCTTATTTTTTACCAAATATAAATTGTAAACTAGAAGCCGAAATAATTACATCAACCGGAGATTTATTGAGGCCCGATCGAATTGTATTTAACTCAAATGAAACAATAATTATAGATTATAAAACAGGTAAAGAAAACAACACTATTTATTTTAAGCAATTAAATAAATATCAAAATGCTTTAATAGAAATGGGATATAAAAACATTAAAAAAGTATTAATTTATATTGATTATATGACTGTAGAAAGTCAAGAATAAATTATATCAAAATATTACCTCAACTCTGAATTAATAGTTTTAAGAATTTCACTACCAGGACACAAATCTTTTTTTGAAAGAGAATTCAAGGCTCTATCATTTGTTTCAAGTGTATTATGCAAATCTTTAGTATTTGGACTCATATATAAAAGCCCAGTTAATATTTCTCCTTTTAATTTTGCAATCATCATTGCATTTGCTACAGATTCCCTATTCATGGGATCCCAATCTTTAGCTAATTTTTTTAACTGTAAAAAAGAACCATCGTGCATTTTTATATTTTCAGACGAACCCTCTTCGTAGTTGGTTGTAATTTCTTTCATTTCTGGAACAAAATCAATAGTAGAAGTAGCATCTAAATGTTCCCGCACATAATCATAAGATTTTGTAGACCCCACATTATTATTAAAAGTTACACAAGGAGAAATAACATTAATAAATGCAAAACCTGGATGTTTTATCGCTGCTTTTATTAAAGGTATTAATTGTGTTTTATCACCAGAAAAACTTTGAGCAACAAATTCAGCTCCTAATTCAATAGCAAGACTAGCTAAATCAATAGATTCAAAAGGATTAATTTGACCACTTTTATTTTTTGAACCATTATCAGCAGTTGCCGAATCTTGCCCTTTGGTTAAACCATAACATCCATTATTCATCACAATATAAATCATATTTAAATTACGACGTATAACGTGAACAAACTGACCCATACCAATACTTGCTGTATCGCCATCGCCAGAAACACCGAAATATATTAAATCTCGATTGGCCAAATTTGCGCCTGTTGCTACAGAAGGCATTCTTCCGTGAACAGAATTAAAACCATGTGAATTACTTAAAAAATAAGCAGGCGTTTTTGAAGAACATCCAATACCAGAAAGTTTTGCCAAGCGATGTGGTTCGATATTCATTTCATAACATGCCTGAATTACTCCAGCACTTATCGAATCGTGACCACAACCGGCACATAGAGTCGAAAGAGCTCCTTCGTAAAAATCAATACTATAACCCAATTTATTTTTTGGCAATTCAGGGTGACGAAACTTAGGTCGAATGTAACTCATATTGATTTACTTTTTTCGATGTGAGGATTTGATTTAATTTTATTTAATACTTGTTTTAAAATATTTTCTGCCGTTATTGGCATTCCATCATAATTTAAAACAGAAATTAATTTATTAGGATCTATTTGCAATTCAATCATCAATAAACTTTTCATTTGAGCATCTCGATTTTGCTCAATCACAAATACTTTTTTATGGTCATTAATAAATTGTTCAACTGTTTTATTAAATGGAAATGATTTTATTCGAATCGCATCTACTGATAGTCCGTTGTGATTAATTTGGTCCATTGCTTCTTCGGCAGAGTATGTAGAAGTTCCAAAAAATAATATTCCTACTTCGCAATTATTTGATTTTTGATACAGTTGAGGTTCAGGAACCAAATCTTTCGCTGTGTTCCATTTTCTAATCAAACGATCCATATTTCGTTGGTACGTATCGCTATCCTCGGTATAAATAGCATATTCGTCTCGGGAAGTTCCTCGGGTAAAAAAAGAACCTTTGGTTGGATGGGTTCCTGGGATGGTTCGATATGGAATACCATCTTTGTCCACATCTAAGTAACGTCCAAATTTATCAATTTTTTCAAGAGCCTCTGCATTTAAAACTTTTCCACGATTATATTCTCTTTTATCATCCCATTTGAAAGGAGGACTGATATGATCGTTCATCCCTAAGTCTAAATCAGTCATTAAAATAATAGGGGTTTGTAATTGTTCAGCCAAATCAAAACTATCTATAGTCATATCAAAACATTCTTTTGGCGTTGAAGGAAATAATAAAACATGTTTTGTATCGCCATGCGATGCATAAGCAGCTTCTAAAATGTCTGATTGTTGAGTTCTTGTTGGCATACCAGTTGACGGACCTGTGCGCTGAACATCAATCAATACTGTAGGTACTTCTGCAAAATAAGCGAGGCCTAAAAACTCGTTCATTAAACTTAAACCAGGACCACTTGTAGCGGTAAAAGCGCGAGCTCCATTCCAATTTGCGCCAATAACCATTCCTATCGCAGCTAACTCGTCCTCAGCTTGAACAATCGCTACATTTTTTTTACCACTTACTTTGTCAATACGTAATTCTTTAGAATAATCACTAAAAGCTTCAACAACCGATGTTGAAGGTGTTATAGGATACCATGCAGCAACAGTTGCTCCAGCATATACAGCTCCTAAACCGCAAGCCGAATTTCCGTCTATCATAATAGACTCATTCAATAAATCGCGTCTTTCTAAATGAAATTCTAATGGATATTTAAAATTCTTATAAACAAAATCCATTCCTAAGTTTAATGCTTTTATATTAGCAGGAATTAATTTTTCTTTTCCTTTGAACTGTTCTGCTAACAGGCCTTCTAACTCATTAAACTCGATTGATAACAAAGCAGCCAACGCTCCCACATAAATTATATTTTTAAAAAGTTGTCTTTGACGAGCGTCAGTATAATTTTGATTACACATTTCCATTAGTGGTATACCCAAGTAATTAATATCCTCACGTAAATATTCAGAATGTAATTTTTTAGACGAATCGTATAATAAATAACCTCCGCTTCTCAAAGATTTTATATCGGCTAACATACTTTGTGGATTCACTGCAACTATTAAATCAATACCTTCTCTGCGACCGAGATATCCTTTTTCGCTGATCCTTACTTCATACCAAGTAGGTAAACCTTGAATATTAGAGGGGAAAATATTTTTTGGTGTTACAGGTATGCCCATCCTAAATATGGCCTTCGTAAATAAAAAATTAGCGCTTGCCGAACCTGTTCCATTAACATTTGCAAATCGAATTACAAAATCGTTAATTTTTTTATTATTTAATGACATCCCTTACCTGCTTTAGTTACACTGTAAAAGAATTTTTGGATATCCCATGCTGACGTTGGACATCTCTCTGCGCACAAGCCACAGTGTAAACAAACGTTTTCATCTTTAACCATCACTCTTTTAGTTGGAAGTGTATTTGATACATATAAATCTTGTGACAAATTATTTGCAGGAACTTTTAGTTTCGCTCTTAAATCACTTTCTTCGTCTTCATTATCTACAAAACTGATACAAGCTGTAGGACAGACATCCATACATGCATCACACTCAATACATTTTGTTTCTGAAAATACAGTTTGCATATCGCAATTCAAACATCTTTCGGCTTCTTTAAAACCATGAAAAGGGTCAAAGCCTAATTCTACTTCTTTTTTACGATTACTAAGAGTTAGTTTTTTATCGGCCTGTGGTACAAGATAACGCTTATCGTTTACAACTTCACTATCGTAACTCCATTCATGAATACCCATTTTTTGACTGACTAAATTAACAAAAGGAGAAGGCCTTTCTAGAAGTAGATTTTTTTGTTTACACATTAAATCAATTGAAATTGCAGCCTGATGACCGTGAGCTACAGCAGTTATTACATTTTTTGGTCCCCATGCAGAATCTCCACCAAAAAATACTTTTGGGTGAGTCGAAGCAAATGTTTTTTCGTTAACTACAGGCATTTCCCAATTATCAAACTCTACGCCCAAATCACGTTCAATCCAGGGAAAAGAATTTTCTTGCCCAATCGCAATTAAAACATCATCTGCAGCATAAAAAACTTCGTCTTCTCCTTTAGAAACTAATTTTCTCTTTCCATTTTCATCAATCAATGCAAAAACGCGATCAAACATCATTCCTTTTAAAACGCCATTTTCAACTACAAAAGATTTAGGAACATGATTATCAATAATAGGAATATCTTCATGCTGCGCATCTTCTTTTTCCCATGGAGACGCCTTCATTTCAGAAAAAGGGCTTCGAACAATAACCTTCACATTTTCTCCTCCTAGTCTTCGAGCCGTTCTGCAACAATCCATAGCAGTATTACCGCCTCCTAAAATAATTACATTTTTCCCAATTTTTGATGTGTGCTCAAAAGCTACCGAGCCTAACCAATTTATTCCAATATGAATATTTGCAGCAGCTTCCCATCTTCCTAACATATCAGGCAAATCTCTCCCTCTTGGAGCACCGGTACCAATAAAAACAGCATCGTAATCTTTTGATAAAACTTCTTTTAAACTTTCAACATATTTGTTAAAATGTGTATGAATTCCAAGATCTAAAATAAAATTTACTTCTTCATTCAAAACTGATTCAGGTAATCTAAATGATGGGATTTGACTTCTCATAAATCCTCCCCCTAATTTTTGTTCATCAAAAAGATGTATTTCATAGCCTTCCGGAGCCAAGTCTCTGGCAACAGTAAGCGATGCAGGACCGGCACCAATTAATGCAATTTTTTTACCATTTGGTTTAAATGGCGCTTGAGGCATTAAAGTTTTAACATCATCTTTATTATCTGCTGCAACTCTTTTTAATCTGCAAATAGCAACAGGCTCCTCAGAATCTAATCGGCCTCTTCTGCAAGCTGGCTCACAGGGGCGATCACAGGTACGACCTAAAACTCCAGGAAAAACATTAGAATCCCAATTAACCATGTAAGCTTCTGAATACTTTCCTTCAGCAATTAAACGAATATAATGAGGAACAGGGGTATGCGCAGGGCAGGCATATTGACAATCGACCACTTTATGAAAGTACTCTGGGTCTTTAATATCTGTAGATTTCAAATCCTATTTTTTTAAAATTATAATTATGTATTAAAAAACTAAAAAATTAACCATAAAAATAAGAAATTATTATTTGAAAAAAGAATAAAATTATTTCTTTAATTTAAGCTATATTTTTACTATAAATAAATAAAAAAAATCTTTAAAAAAATATAATAAATTTAAGAGCTTTTTTCAGAATTAAATTCAATAAACGGGTAAAAGTATATTATATTTATCATAAATTATAAATAAATTTTAAAAAGTATTTTGTAAAATGAATAGATATTACTTACTCTTAATACTTTTACCAATATTATTTCGGGCTCAGTTTAATAATTTTACTGAAAAATGGAAATTAGATTCGGATTTTAAAAATGCAAGCTTAGGTTATACTATTATTGATGCAAATACTTCAAAAATAATTTCTGAATATAATTCACATCTATCATTAATTCCAGCTAGTACCCTAAAAATAATAACTACTTCAGCTGCCTTATCAATATTAGGGGCAAATTACCAATTTGAAACAAAAATTGGTTACTCCGGAAATTTTAATGAAAAAAATGGGATATTAAATGGAGACATCCATATTATTGGGAGTGGAGACCCAACTTTTCAATCAGAATATTTTTTTAATGAAAAAAATACTATTACTGATAAAATAGCTGTTGCAATTAAAGAAATAGGAATTAAAGAAATTACTGGTAAAATAATTGGAGACGCTTATATTTTTGAAAGAAAAATACCAGACTCATGGATATGGTCTGATATATGCAATTACTTCGGATCTAGACCTTGCGGATTATCGTTTATGGATAATAAATATAAAATTTATTTTTCGACCGAAAATATAAACTCCGTGGCTAAAGTTATTAGTGTTTATCCTGATTACCTTTATTCTCATATAAATTTTCAAAATAATGTTACAGCTAAAGGCAGCGAAGATGAAGCTTGTATTTATGGAGATCCATTATCATTTAATAAAATCATTTCTGGTTCAATTCCTCCAAATAAAAAATCATTCGATATAGAAGGCGCAATTCCTGACCCAGCCCTATTGTGTGCAGAGATGCTTTTTAAATCTCTAAAAAAAATTGGGGTAAACTGTTCTGAAAAAAATATTAATTCAAACTATATAAAACCTGACTCTCTTCCACAAATAAATTTATTATACACTCATTATTCACCAAAATTATCAGATATTATTTATCAAACAAATATTAAAAGTAATAATTTATATTGCGAGTCTATACTTATGGCTTTAGGAAATGGAAATGCTTTAAACGGAATAAAATTAGTGGCGGAATATTATAAAAAAAAGGGTTTAAATACTGAAGAACTATTTATGGTTGATGGGAGCGGATTATCCAGAGAAAATACACTTACAACAAATTTTCAAGCCAATTTGCTTGCTAAAATTTATTTTGATAAAAACCACCAAGTTTTATTAAAATCAATGCCAGCCGCGGGTAAAGAAGGTAGTATGAGTCATATTGGAAAAGGTACATTTATTGAAAATAATATGCATGCTAAAACCGGATATATTAATCGTGTTAGAGCTTATTGTGGGTTTTTAAAATCTAAATCTGGAAAAAATTTAGCATTTTCGCTTATTATTAATAATTATAATTGCTCAGCTAAAAGTGCTAAAAATAAACTCGAAAATTTTTTAATAGAACTGGGTAATTTATAAAATAACTAAGTATAAGAAACCTAATTTTAAAAAATGAATTATTTAATAAAAAACGCTACAATAGTTAATGAAAATGAACAAAGATGCTGCGATCTCCAGATAGAAAATGGAATCATATCTAAAATTGAAAGAAATATTGAAAACACAAAACATTATACTGAAATAAATGCCGAAGGCTTACATTTATTTCCAGGAGCTATTGATGATCAAGTTCATTTTAGAGAACCAGGATTGACTCATAAAGGTGAAATTTATACTGAAGCAAAAGCGGCTGTTGCTGGAGGGGTTACCTCCTTTATGGAAATGCCAAATACTCAACCTCAAAGTACAACAATAGTTGAACTTGAAAAAAAATATAAGCGAGCATCACAATGCTCTTTAGCAAATTATTCTTTTTTTATGGGAGGCACAAATATAAATTTAGAAGAGACTTTAAGAGTAGATTATTCTAAAGTATGTGGCTTAAAAATTTTTATGGGTTCTTCAACAGGAGACATGTTAGTTGACCATCAATCTATTCTTGAAGGTTTTTTTTCAAAATTAGATGCACTTATAGCTACTCATTGTGAATTTGACCCAATAATTAAAGAAAATCAAAAACGAATTGAAGCAGAATATGGTGAAGATATACCTAGTTATTTTCACCCTATTATCAGAAATGAAGATGCTTGTTATAAATCATCATCTTTTGCTGTAGAATTAGCGAAAAAACATAATACTCGTTTACATATTTTACATATTTCAAGTGCTAAAGAATTAAGTTTATTCAGTAATAAAATTCCACTAAAAGAAAAAAAAATAACTGCCGAAGCTTGTATTCATCATCTTTGGTTTTGTGATGAAGATTATAAAATAAAAAATAATTTTATTAAATGGAATCCTTCTATTAAAACAGCATACGATAGAGCGAAAATTTTTGAAGCTATTTTAAATGATACAATTGATGTAATTGCAACCGATCATGCTCCACACACACTAGAAGAAAAACAACTTACTTATCTAAAAGCCCCTAGTGGTGGTCCTCTAGTTCAGCACAGTATTTTAGCTATGTTAGATTTTTATCACGACAAAAAAATAACATTAGAAAAAATAGTTGAAAAAATGAGTCATAATGTAGCTGATTTGTTTAGAATATATAAGCGAGGCTATATAAGAGAAGGTTATTATGCAGATATAGTATTAGTTAATTTGAAAAAATCAAACATTGTAACAAAACAAAATATTTTATATAAATGCGGTTGGAGTCCTTTTGAAGGTCATACCTTTAAAAGTAACATTGAAAAAACTTTTGTAAACGGCCATCTAGTTTACGATAATGGTAAATTTGATGAGACTATTTTAGGAAATCGCTTAATCTTTGAAAAATAATTAATTAGTCGTTTACTTTTCGCCATAATAAATAGCTGCAATTCCAAAACTTAGGAGCTTAAAATGGGTGTTTTTAAATTTAATTTTATTTAAGATATCAATAAATTTTTGGTTATTAGGAAATGCTTTTACACTCTCGGTAAGATAAGTATATGCTCTGATATCTTTTGAAAAAATTTTTCCCATAAAAGGAGTTATGTATGAAAAATATAAATTATAAACTATCTTTATTATCCATAAACGAGGGTAAGAAAATTCAAGTATTACTAATTGACCACCAGGTTTTAATATTCTATATAAATTCGATAAACCTTTTTCTAAATCCTGGAAATTTCTAACACCAAACCCAACAACAATGGCATCAATACTATCGGTTGACAGGTTAATTGATTCCGCATTTCCATTTTTTAAAACAATTAGCGAATCTAATTTTAATCTTTTTAATTTTTCTCTTCCAACTTCCATCATCCCATCACTAATATCAATTCCTAAAATAGATCTTGGGTTTAATGTTGCACATTCAATAGCAAAATCGGCTGTTCCAGTTGCTACATCCAAAATACAAATAGGTTGTCTTGATTTTAATAACTTTACACACTGCTTTCTCCATCCTTTATGAATGCCTGCTGATAAAATACTATTTAGTAAATCATATCTATTAGCGATGTTGTCGAACATCTTAGCAACTTGAGTATTTTTTTCTTCATCAGAATTATAGGGTGTGACCTTATCGTGTAACATATTTATAAAATAACCTAATTACATTTAAAACTAAATTTGCTTCATTAAAATTAATTTATAACAATAAATTATTTAACAAATTCAAGCTTTAAAGCTTCTTCGAGCAACTGTTCTTTATTAACAGGCACAACGCCAATTTGTTCACATACCAAACCACCAGATAGATTAGAAATAGCAGCAGTTAATATATCACTACATTCTAAAGCTCGACATAAAGAAGCAACACTAATTACAGTATCGCCAGCACCACTCACATCGGCAATAGAACGAATATGAGCAGGCAAATGTTCTTTTACTTTTCTCGAATTAGTAATTACTCCTTTTTCAGCAAGTGTTACCAAAACAGTTTCTATTTTATGTTTTACTCTGTAACTACTTACCGCTCTTTGTATTTCATTTATATTTTCAATATAATTATCTAATTTAATACCATCGCGCAATTCTTTTAAATTTGGTTTAAATAAACTAACTCCTTTATAAGAATTAAAATTCTTTTTCTTTGGATCTACACACGTTGGAATATTTTTACTTTTAGATAATTCAACAACTTTCGAAATTAGTTTAGTATTAATTAATCCTTTATTATAATCTTCAAAAATAATTACATCAATTTTATCATGATTTATAATGTAAGATATTAAAGTTAATAATTGTTGGGTTTCGCTCAGAATAATATCTGTTTCTTCCTCCTCATCAACTCTTAATAGTTGTGAATTGTTTCCAATAATTCGAGTTTTTACAGTTGTTATTCTATCTCTACTTTTTAAAATTCCTTTTTGACTTAGTTTTTGAGTTTTTAAAAGTTCCATAAAAGCTTGTCCCTCAGAATCTACTCCAATTACAGAACATAAAATCGGATTAGCTCCTAAAGCTTGAATGTTTAAAGCTACATTAGCAGCACCTCCTAGCCGCCTTTCTTTATTTTTTACTGTAACAATTGGAACAGGTGCTTCTGGAGAAATTCTATTAACTTTACCCCACAAATAGCTATCGATCATCACATCTCCGATAATTAAAACATTTAAATTATTAAACGATTTAAAAATTTCACGAATGTGCTCTTTTTTTATAGAAAATTTTTTCATTGTTATATTAAAAAGGTTGTTTATGAATTATTATTGGAGTTTAGATAAAGCATCTTTCATTCGTTTTAAAGCTTCAATTAAATTTTCTTCGTTGGTTGCGTAAGAAAAACGAATGTAACAATCTTCGCCAAAAGCTGCTCCAGGAACCAAAGCTAAATGTCCTTCTTCTAATAAATAAAGTGTAAGATCGGTGGCATTTAAAATCACATAATCTTTATATTTTTTTCCAAAATAATAAGATACCTCGGGGTAAACATAAAAAGCTCCTTGCGGAACATTTGTTTTTAAACCAGGTATTTCACTCATCAAACCCAATACTAAATCCCTTCTTTTTAAAAAAGCATCGCGCATTGGTTTAATATAAGTATCAAAATCTAAGTCCATTGCTTTATGCATAGCTTTTTGTGTTATGCTTGATGTGGCAGATGTAAATTGACCCTGAATTTTATCACAAGCTCGTGCAATCCAATTTGGCGCCGCCATAATTCCACCTCGCCATCCCGTCATAGCAAAACCTTTTGATACTCCATTAATAGTGATTACTCTTTCTTTTATAAAATCAAACTGGGCGAAACTTTGATGACCACCTATAAAATTAATATGTTCATATATTTCATCACTAATAATATATAAATCAGGATAATTAATAATAACTTGAGCCAGAGCTTTTAATTCTTCTTTATTATATACAGAACCTGTTGGATTACAGGGTGTACTCAACATTATTAACCTTGTTTTTGATGTGATTACTTTTTCTAATTGTTTTGGAGATATTTTAAAATCAGATTGAATAGTTGTATCAACTATTACCGGTATACCTTCGGCTAATTTAAGAATCTCTAAATAACTCACCCAAAAAGGAGCTGGAATAATCACTTCATCACCTGGATTTACAATACACAAAACAGCATTAGCAATACTTTGTTTAGCTCCAGTTGATACAACAATTTCTTCTGGTGAAAAATCTAAGCCATTATCTCGCTTAAATTTTTTACATATTGCTTCTCGTAATTCTAAATATCCGGATACATGAGTATAATAACTAAAATTATCATCAATTGCTTTTTTAGCAACTTCTTTAATAACATCTGGAGTACTAAAATCTGGCTCTCCTAAACTTAAACTTATAATATCTATTCCCTCAGCTTTTAATTCTCGACTTTTTCGAGCCATGGCTATGGTTTGAGATTCTGAAATTTTATTTATTCTGTCTGATAAATGTGTCATAAAAAGTATGTGAAACTAATATCATTTAATTTTTGTTCAAAATAAAGGTAAATAATTAAGTATTCACTTTTATAAATAAATATTGAGTTATTAACTAAGTAGACATTACTTTTTTACCTAAAATAATTAAATCTCTATAAATTCCATCAAGATTAGCAACTTCTGGTAAATGTGCCCATTTTTCAAATCCAAACTGATAAAATAAATTTAAACTAATCGTATTATGACCAAAAATATATCCTAATAGTGTATGAATTTTTAAACTAGGTGAAACTTCTATCGCTTTTGATAAACATTTTTTTCCTATACCAAGCCGTCTAAATTTTTCATCTAAATAAATACTAAGTTCAACTGTACCGTCATATGCAGGTCTTCCATAAAAAGAACTAAAACTCATCCAGCCTGCATAATTATCATTTACTATTACTATCCACAAAGGCCTTTTTTGATTAGAATGAGAATCAAACCAACTTTTCTTAGCATCAACACTCACAATTTCTGTATCGGCAGTTACCATTCGAGATTCAATAGTAGAATTGTAGGTTTGAACTATTTTTGATAAATCAACTGATTGCGCATATTTAAATTCAATATTCATAATATGATTAATTATAAACGATTTTTTTAAATTAATAAAGTAAATTATGATAGGGATAGCGTTTTATATGTAATTCTTTAACAAAATCGTATAAGGTTTTTTTGAACTCATCAATATTTACTTTTTTATGAGCACTTATAAATAAACAACGAGTATTTAAATTTTTCATCCAAGTATTTTTTATTTCTTCTAACGAAATATTTTCCTTAAGAATGGGCGTTAAATCATCATCATCTTTTTTTATATATAAAAATGCATCCGTTTTATTAAAAACTAAAATTACTGGCTTATCACCAGCACCAATATCCATTAGTGTTTGCTTAACAACATTTAAATGCTCTTCAAAATTTTTGTGTGAAATATCAACCACATGAACTAAGATATCTGCTTCTCTTACCTCATCTAAAGTTGATTTAAAACTTTCAACCAATTCTGTTGGTAATTTTCTAATGAATCCAACTGTATCACTTAATAAAAAGAAAACATTATCAATTGTAACTTTTCTTACCGTTGTATCTAAGGTGGCAAATAATTTATTTTCAGCAAATAGAGCACTCTTACTTAATAAATTCATAATTGTACTTTTACCAACATTTGTATAACCAACCAAAGCCACCCGAATTAATTCGCCACGGTTTTTTCTCTGAGTAGCCATTTGTTTGTCAATATCCCGCAAACGTTCTTTTAGCAATGCAATTTTATCACGCACAATTCTTCTATCAGTCTCAATTTCTTTCTCTCCTGCTCCACCTCTTGTTCCTGTTCCTCCTCGCTGTCTTTCCAGATGAGTCCACATACCTGTTAAACGTGGCAACATGTATTGATATTGAGCCAACTGCACCTGAGTTTTAGCATGAGCCGTTTGAGCCCGCTGTTCAAATATTTCTAAAATTAATGTAGTGCGATCTAATACCTTTTTTCCTAATTCTTTTTCTAAATTTCGCTGTTGCGAAGGCGACAATTCATCATCAAAAACTACCACATCAATAGCATTGTCTTTAACAAATTGACTAATTTCAGATAATTTACCTTTGCCAATAAAACTTGTTTTATCTGGCTTTTCTAATTTCTGTGTAAATGATTTAATTGTTTTTAGTCCATATGTTTCTGCTAAAAAAGCTAATTCCTCTAAGTACTCATTTGCCAGGTTACTATCTTGTAATTTATTGATTACACCAATTAAAACGCAACAATGATTTGGAATAGCAGTAGAAATTAATTCAGATTTCATTATAAAATTAGTGGCCTTTGATATTGCCATTGACAAACTCGGCAATTTTATTGGCTTGTTCACGATTTACGTTGACGGCACTCATCAAACCCCTTCCTTCTAAAATAATTTTATTTATAGCAGATAAATCCAATAAAGTTGCCGTTAAATCTTTTGCTCCTGCTAAACATAATTTACCGTTCGAACCATGACAAGAAGCACAATTTGACTCATAAAGAGATTTACCATCATTTTGAACTAATTCGTTTTTAATAATTTCTTTACGCTCTCCCTTTCTGTTAGAATAAACTTCGGATATGCCAAAACTTACAGTAATTAATAACAAACTCGAAGCCGCCAGTATTTTACTTGATTTTTTAAAGCCAATTACAGCAATTGGTATTGCTAAAAATACCATAATTATTTTTACCCAAAATAAATAATCATACTTGCCTCCCAATGGCAATTGTGTTGACAAATAAATACCAGATACTAAAAACAATGTACTAACGATTATTTCTAAAATTTTTATTTTTTTTGAAAACTTAACGAGTAGCTCATTTTTATTACTCAATAATAAAATCGTTTTTATTACATAAATTAATAAAAACAAAACAACAACTAAATAGTGTGAATGTAAAATTCCTTTGTACATATAAATTTTATTGTAAAATTAACAATATATTAATAAAATAAAAAAGCTGTTTAAAATTAGTTATTTAAATAAAACTGATTAATTTTGATTTTATGCAAAATAAAATTTTACTATTTTTTCTTTGTCAAATTTTTATAATTAAAAGTTTTTCTCAAACTACTTTCCCTTCAAATGGAGCACCTTTTAAATCTCATAGTATTTTTGCTTTTATTAATGCCAATATTTATGCTGATTTTGAAACTCTAATCAAGAATGGGGTTTTAATAATTAAAGATGATAAAGTGATCGCTATTGGCGAAACACATGAAATTCCAAAAAATGCAATCATTTTTGATTTAAAAGGAAAATATATATACCCTTCATTTATAGATATTTTTTGCGATTACGGATTAAACATTTCTAAATCTGAAAAAAAAATAAGCTTTGGCCCTCAAATAGAAAGTAATACAAAAGGAGCTTATGGTTGGAATCAGGCAATTAAATCAAACGTAGAGGCCTACAAATTATTTTTACATAATAACGAACAAGCCGAAGAATTCAAAAAAATTGGGATTGGAACGGTATTATGCTCTTCCAAAGATGGTATAGTAAGGGGGAGTGGAGTTTTGGTTAATTTAAATACGCAATCTAAAGAAAATAAAAGTATTGTAATTGATAAAGCTGCTGGCTTTTACTCTTTTAGCAAAGGTTCATCATCTCAAAATTATCCAAGTTCTTTAACTGGTGGTATTGCACTTTTGAGGCAAACATACTACGATGCAATATGGTACAATAAAAATAAATCAGAATATAATATCTCTTTGGATGAATTTAATAAACTTCAAAGTTTACCAAGTATTTTTGAAGCCAATGATAAATTTAACTCATTGCGTGCCGCTAAAATAGGAGAAGAATTTAATATCAAATATATTTTAAAAGGAAATGGCAATGAATACCAACGCATTAATGATATACAAAATACGAAGTTAAATTTTATTATACCTGTTAATTTTCCTGATGCTTTTGACGTAGAAGATCCGTTCGATACTGAATCTATTTCGTTAACTGATTTAAAACATTGGGAGTTAGCTCCAACTAATCCTGCCTCGCTCGAAAAAAATGGAATTCAATTTTGTTTTACTACTTCTGAATTAAAAGATAAAAATAATTTTCTTAAAAATATTCGAAAATCAATTAAATATGGTCTTTCAGAAAAAACAGCACTCAAAGCCTTAACCCTTAATCCAGCAACTTTTATAAATGCCAATAATCAATTAGGTGCTTTAAAACCAAACTATTTTGCTAACTTTTTTATCAGTTCAAAACCTATATTTGATGACGATGCTCAAATTATTCAACATTGGATTGCAGGCGAATCATCTATTTATAGTGATTTAAATACACCTGATATTCGAGGGAATTATACCTTAAAATTCGAAAAAAATATCTTATTGCAAAAAAACTACAAATTTAATTTTTATGGCGATTTGGCTGTACCATCCGCACAACTAATTATTGATACAACAAAAAAAAACATACAATACACGTTTAAAAATAATTTAATTAGTTTTAATTTCTATTTAGATTCTGTTAATATAATACGCGCAAGTGGTTATTATAATGCTAACCAAAAACGTTTCGATGGTCGAGGACAAATAGCTAATGGTAATTGGTTCGATTTTGAATTATTATTCATATCTTCATCAGATTCAACTAAAAAACAGCAATCTCTTAAAACAATAAATTTAAATTTAGGAGAGGTGTTTTATCCCTTTACCGCTTTCGGAGAACCATTAATTAACATAAATGGATCTTTTAAAGACAATTGGAATAAATTTAAAAATAAATCGTCTAATATTTTAATTAAAAATGCAACTGTTTGGACAAATAAAAGTGATAGTGTTTTGAAAGAACATGATGTTTATGTTGTTGATGGTAAAATTGTAAGGATTGCTCAAAATATTGAAATTCCAAAAACAACTTTAGTAAAAATATTAGATGCAAAAGGTAAACACCTCACTCCAGGCATTATTGATGAACATAGTCATATTGCACTTACTTCTGGCGTAAATGAAGGTTCTAAAGCTAGTAGTGCCGAAGTTAGAATGGGCGATGTGATAAATCCTGACGATATTAATATTTATCGTCAATTATCTGGAGGTGTAACTTGTGCCCAACTTTTGCATGGCTCGGCTAACCCAATAGGTGGACAAAGTGTTTTAATAAAATTACGATGGGGGCATAATGCCGAAGCCATGAAATACGAAAAAGCTGATGGATTTATTAAATTTGCTTTAGGTGAAAATGTAAAACAAAGTAATTGGGGCGATTTTAATACAATCAGATTTCCTCAAACTAGAATGGGAGTTGAGCAAGTTTATGTTGATTACTTCTCTCGTGCAAAAGAATACGACAAACAATATCAAGCTTTTTTAAAAGAAAATCAAAAAAATAAAAATATAGCTTTTAGAAGAGATATTGAACTTGAAACCTTAGCCGAAATATTAAATAAAAAAAGGTTTATCACCTGCCACAGTTATGTTCAAAGCGAAATTAATATGCTTATTCATTTAGCCGATAGCTTTGGATTTAAAATTAATACCTTTACTCATATTCTAGAAGGTTTCAAAGTAGCCGACAAAATGAAAGCTCATGGTGTAAATGCTTCTACTTTTTCTGATTGGTGGGCCTATAAAAATGAAGTAATGGATGCTATTCCATATAATGCAGCTATTCTAACAAAAATGGGTATAAATACAGCAATAAATAGCGACGATGCAGAAATGGCACGCCGATTAAATCAAGAAGCTGCAAAATCTATAAAATATGGTAATTTATCTGAAACAGAAGCTCTGAAACTAATTACCCTAAATCCGGCAAAAATGCTTCATATCGATGATAAGGTTGGAACAATTGAACCTGGAAAAGTTGCCGATTTAGTTTTATGGACAAATCATCCGCTTAGCGTTTACTCAAAAGTTGATAAAACCTTGATTGACGGACAAATTTATTTTGATAGAACTGAAGATGAAAAACTTCGTGAAGCCATCAAAATTGAACGCTCAAGAATTATTGCAAAATTAATCGAAGAAAAACAAAATGGCAATAAAGTAATTAAAGCTAAAAATAAAGTACAACGCTTATACCATTGCAATACTATTGAGGGAATAGCAGAAGAAGAAACTGGTCAACGTTAATTTGATTTAACTAAATTATAAAATGAAAAAACACATCATAAGCATTCTTTTAATTAATTTTTCAATTATTGGAGTTGCTCAAATTAATTATAATCACATTGCATTCATAAATGGAATTTCTCATATAGGAAATGGTTCAGTAATTGAGAATAGTTTAATTGTTATTAATAAAGACCTCATAGAAACTATTTCGAGTACTAAAGGATTAAAACTTAATTATAAGTCATTCGATACCGTTATTGATATTCAGGGCAAACATGTTTATCCCGGTTTAATAAATACAAATAATATTTTAGGTTTGCATGATGCAGAAGCCGTTAGAGCTTCGCGTGATTATTCTGAAATAGGAAATATAAATCCTCATATAAGAAGTTTAATTGCTTATAATACTGATAATTTAATAGTACCAACCGTAAAAACAAATGGTATTTTATACACACAAGCTACTCCTCGCGAAGGATTAATTAGTGGCTCATCTTCGATTTTGGCGCTTGAAGGATGGAATTGGGAAGATGCTGTTTTAAAAGCAGATGATGGAATTCATCTAAATTTCCCTAAGATGAATTATAAAAAATGGAGCGAAGAAGATGGTCTCATAAATTCCGCTAATAAGAAATATACCGAAGAATTAAATTATCTATCTCGTTTTTTTGAAGATGCTAAATTTTATTGTAACGAAACTTTACATACTGAAAAAAATATTCGTTTTGAAGCAATGCGTAATATATTTAATGGCCAATCTAACTTGTATATTCACCTTGATAAAGCCAAAGATATTTTAAGTGCTATTAATTTTATAAATCAATACAAAATTAAATATCCTGTAATTGTAGGAGGAAAAGAAAGTTATAAAATAAGTAAAGAACTTAAAAAAAACTCGATTCCTGTTATGCTTAATCGAATAAACGATCTACCAGATTATGCGGATGAAGATATTGATATTGTTTATCGATTACCATATCTTTTACAAAAAGACAGTGTTTTATTCTGCTTGCAACTTGAAGGAGATATGGAAGCTATGCAAAGCAGAAACCTACCATTTAATGCCGGAGCTGCAGTTGCTTATGGCTTATCAAAAGAAGAAGCATTAGCAAGTATTAGTCTTAATGCCGCAAAAATTCTTAGAATCGAAAATTTAATTGGAAGTCTTGAAGTTGGGAAAAAAGCATCTTTGGTGATAAGTTCAGGTGATATTTTAGATATAAAAACTAACCAAATTGAAATGGCATTTATTTCAGGAAAAATAGTTGATTTAAAAAATAAACAAACAGAACTTTATTTAAAATATAAAACAAAATACGGTATCAAATAATTTAATTTATGATTGATAACAAAATAATAATAGGAATTTCTCAGGGAGATGTTAATGGAATAGGTTTAGAAGTTATTCTTAAAACATTAATGGAACCCGCAATTAACGAAATATGTACTCCTATCTTATTCAGTTCTCAAAAAACCGTTTCTTATCACCGAAAAACATTAGGCCTAGAAGAATTTAATTTTAATCCTATGCGAGAATTTAGTCAGTTAAGTTATAAAAAATCAAACGTCTTTATTTGTTACGATGAAGAAATAAATATCGAAATGGGGAAATCAACCGAAGTAGGAGGTAAATACGCTCTTCTTTCGCTTGAAAATGCAACTCAAGCATTAATAAACAATAATATAAATGCATTAGTAACTGCACCAATTAATAAAAGTAATATTCAAACTGAGCAATTTAAATTTATTGGACATACTGAATACCTAGGTTCAAAATTAGAAGGAAAACCTCTGATGTTATTATGTAATAATAATGGTTTAAGGGTTGCCCTAGCTACTGGGCATATCCCTTTAAAAAATGTTGCCTCAGAAATTTCTATTGAAAGTATTTCAGAAAAAATAAATCAACTTCATGATTCATTAATAAAAGATTTCGCAATTAGAAAGCCAAAAATAGCTGTTTTAGCATTAAATCCTCATTCTGGTGATAACGGGGCTATCGGAAATGAAGAAAAAGAAATCATCATCCCAGCTATCGAAAAAACAAAAATAAATGGCTTAATCTATGGCCCTTATTCTGCCGATGGTTTTTTTGGAAACGATACTTATAAAAAATTTGATGGCATTCTTGCAATGTATCACGATCAAGGTCTTATCCCTTTTAAATCAATAGCTTTTACTGATGGTGTAAATTATACCGCAGGTTTAAATGCTGTTCGAACTAGTCCAGATCATGGAACGGCATACGATATTGCAGGTAAAAATATTGCAAATGAACAATCATTTAAACAAGCTATATATACCGCAATTGATATTTATAAAAATCGAAACCTTTTTAATGAAATTAGTGCAAAAACACTAGCTGTCTCAAATATTCGCAAAGAAAAATAATTTTTTTGTACCATTTTATTATTTTTTATCATTTACCTTAACAAATTTTAACTAGCTTAAAAAAAGCCTTAAGCCCTATCAATACTATATTTACCGCTTATCTTAAAAATATATTTTATGGTAGATATTAAAGAAATTAACGAACGAATTCAACGTGAAAGTGCATTTATTGAATTGCTCACTATCGAAATGGACAAAGTAATTATTGGCCAAAAAAGTATGGTCGAACGTTTATTGATTGGTTTATTGAGCAACGGTCATATTTTATTAGAAGGTGTGCCAGGTTTAGCTAAAACATTAGCAATTAACACGCTTGCAAAATGTATAGATGGTCAATTTAGTAGAATTCAATTTACACCAGACCTCTTGCCAGCCGATGTTATTGGAACACAAATTTATAATCAAAAACAAGAATCATTTTCTATTCGTAAAGGTCCCATTTTTGCAAATTTTGTATTAGCCGATGAGATTAATCGTGCTCCTGCAAAAGTTCAATCGGCATTATTAGAAGCCATGCAAGAAAAACAAGTAACAATTGGTGATCAAACTTTTAAATTACCAAACCCATTTTTAGTCCTGGCTACTCAAAATCCTATCGATCAAGAAGGGACATATCCTTTACCTGAAGCTCAAATGGATCGCTTTATGCTAAAAATAGTGGTTGGCTATCCAAATAAAGAAGAAGAACGTAAAATTATTTTATCAAACATTCAACCTGCAGGAATGCCAATTCCTAATAGCGTTCTAAAGCCTGAAGATATTATCAATGCAAGAGCTGTTGTTAAAGATGTTTATATGGACGAAAAAATTGAACGATATATTGTTGATATAGTTTTTGCATCTCGTTTTCCAAAAGATTACAAATTACAAAAATTTGATGGCTTAATTTCATATGGCGGCTCACCGCGAGCAAGTATTAATTTAGCTTTAGCCGCAAAAGCTTATGCTTTTATTAAAAGAAGAGGGTATGTCATTCCAGAAGATGTTAGAGCAATTTGTACTGATGTCATGAGACACAGAATTGGATTGACTTACGAAGCTGAAGCAGAAAATATCACATCAGAAAACATAATTACCGAAATTTTAAATACCGTTGAAGTTCCTTAGTGATTTAAACTAAAGATTAAAATTATTTATTTTTTATCTTATTGATTAAACCCTATTTCAAAATGGAAACATCAGAACTTTTAAAAAAAGTAAGAAAAATCGAAATTAAGTCTAGAGGACTTAGTAATCAGATTTTTTCAGGAGAATACCATAGCGCTTTTAAAGGCCGAGGGATGGCGTTTTCTGAAGTTCGCGAATATACACCTGGCGATGATGTTAGAACAATTGATTGGAATGTAACTGCAAGATTTAATTCTCCTTTTGTTAAAGTTTTTGAAGAAGATCGAGAACTTAGTGTGGTATTATTAGTAGATATTAGTGCAAGCTCAGCTTTCGGTACTTCTAATCAATTTAAACAAGATGTAATTACAGAAATATGCGCCGTTATCGCTTTTTCTGCCTCTCAAAATAACGATAAAATTGGAATTATATTTTTTACCGATAAAATCGAAAAATTTATTCCTCCAAAAAAAGGTAAAACTCATATATTAAGAATTATAAGAGAGTTAATCGAATTTAAACCCGAAAATAAAAAAACTAATATCGAATTAGCCCTCAAATATCTAACTAATGTTATAAAAAAGAAAAGCATCGTTTTTTTAATTAGTGATTTCTTATCCAATCATAATTATAAAGACGCCATTAAAATCGCCAACAAAAAACACGATTTAGTTGCACTCAGAATAATTGATAAAACCGAAACTAATTTACCACAAGTAGGTTTAGTAAAATTAAAAGATAACGAGAGTGGAAATATATTATGGATTGATACTAACGAAAAACTTTTCAGAAAACAATTTGCAAATAATAAAATAAATTTTGAATCCAATTTAAAAGAAATTTTTAATCGCGCTGGAATTGATTCTGCAAATATTAATACCCACGAAAGTTACATCAAACCATTAATGAACTTATTTAAAAAACGTTAACCATTAATGCTTAAGAAATCACATATTACTTTTTTTATTTTCTTGCTTTTTATAATGCTTTTTAAAATTAGCAAAAGCCAAAAAATAAATATAAACATGGCACTCGATTCTACAAAAATTCGAATTGGAGAACAAGTAAAACTTGATATATATATCTCTTACTCTAATAAACAAAATAATTTAAAAATACAATGGCCAAATATAGCAGATACAATTACTGATAAAATTGAAGTAATTTCTGTATCTGTTATAGACACAACTATCCCAGATAAGTCTAATCCAGATATTTTACTGCAGCATCAACAAATTACTATAAGTGCATACGACAGTGGTTATTTCGCAATCCCAGGATTTAAATTTTTTATTAATAATGATAGCACTAAGCCATTTTATTCTCAAACTCTTTTTCTTGAAGTTCATACTGTTCCAACAGATTCAAGTATTACAAAAACAAAAGATATAAAACCACCTTTTACCGAAGCATTTAATTGGAAATGGTATTCTAAATATTTTTATTGGGGGTTTTCTTTTTTAGTTATAATCACTTTAATTATTTTAATTACAATCTATTTTACTAAAAAAAATAAAATAGTTACCCACGAACCTGAAAAACCAAAAATTCCAGCACATATCATTGCTCTTCAATCTCTCGAAAAGATAAAAAACGAACAAATCTGGAAAGAAGAAAAAACCAAAGAATATTACTCATCAATTTCTGATACTATTCGACTTTACATTGAAGAACGTTTTAAAGTTAATGCCCTAGAAAGTACAACTGCCGATATAATGAAAGCTTTCAGATCTCAAGTTGTAGACAAAGAAAGTAAAGATAAATTACAACAACTTTTAATGCTTAGCGACTTAGTTAAATTTGCTAAACAATTTCCAATTATATCAGAACATACTTTCACTCTTCAAAACGCATTTGACTTCGTTAATGAAACAAAGCGTGAAGAAAACACAACAATCAAAAATAATCAGCAAATTAATTCTACTAATTCGTGATAAATTATTTCAATGACATACAGTTTGCAGAAAAAAATTGGTTTTGGCTACTAGTTTTAATTCCATTTATGATTTTCTTCTATTTCTGGAGACTTAAAAAAAATGAAGGCGAATTTAATTTTTCATCTTTTTCAATTTTTGAAGGCATTAAAACTTCTTATAAAGCTAAATTAAGACATACTCTCTTCGCTCTGAGACTAATGTCTATTATTTTATTGATAATGGCTATTGCCAGACCTCAATCAAGAAGTAGCTGGAAAAATTTAAAAACAGAAGGTATTGATATTATAATTAGTATGGATGTTTCATTATCTATGCTTGCTAAAGATTTTAAACCAAACCGAATTGAAGTAGCTAAAGATGTTATTTTAGACTTTATCGATGCTCGCCCAAATGATAGAATAGGTTTAGTTATTTTTGGAGGAGAGGCTTTTACTCAGTGTCCCTTAACTTCTGACCATAAGGTTTTAAAAAATATGTTTCCTCAAATTAATGCTGGGATACTAAACCAGGGTACCGCAATAGGTCTTGGCTTGGCCGGTGCTGTTGCTCGTATCAAAGAAAGTAAAGCAAAAAGTAAAGTAATTATATTTATTAGCGATGGGGTAAATAATGTAGGAGAAATTGCACCCATTACTGCTGGAGAATTGGCAAGCACTTATAATATAAAAGTATATTGTATAGGGGTTGGATCTAAAGGTAAAGCTCTTCAACCGGTCGCAATGTATTCCCAAGGTCAATACGAATATGATTATGTTGACGTTGAAATTGACGAAAAAATAATGTCTGATATTTCAAACCTTACCGGCGGAAAATATTTTAGAGCAACCAATAAAGAAAGTTTAATAAATATATATCAGGAAATTGATAAAATGGAAAAAACAATTGTAAGTGAAAAAAACTTTACTAACAAAGCCGAACATTTTTTACCTCTTGCCATTACTGCTGGTTTATTATTATTACTCGAATTCACATTACGTTTAACTTTATTCAAATCAATTCCATAATGTTTAAATTTGAAAATCCCATATTTTTTTATGCATTTGCATTTATTCCTCTAATGATTATGCTATCAATATGGTATTTTATTTACAGAAAAAAGAAACTTAATTTAATCGGTATTTCAACTCTCATTAATCAATTAATTCCATACTCCAGTCAAAGAAAAAAAATAATTAAAATAATTTTATTTTTACTAGGTTTTTCTAGTCTAATTTTATCAATATGCAATTTACAAACTGGTAGTAAATTAACCGAAGTTAAGAGAGAGGGAGCAGATATCATAGTATGCTTAGATGTGAGCAATAGTATGCTTGCTCAGGATTTAAGTCCTAATAGATTAACAAGAGCTAAATATGCATTAGAAAAAATGATTGATTTATTGGAAGGTGATCGGTTAGGTCTTGTCATTTTTGCTGGCGAAGCATATGTTCAATTACCAATTACAACTGATTATAATGCTGCAAAAATGTTTTTAAGTTCAATAGAACCCGGAATGGTATCTGTTCAAGGAACAAATTTAGCTGAGGCGATTAAAAAAGCTACAGAGTCTTTTAGTAACGACGAAAGTAAAAACAAATCTATTATTCTTATTACCGATGGAGAAAATCACGAGCCTGAAGCTATAGAAGCATCTGAAGAAGCAAATAATAAAGGAATAATGATAAACACCATTGGAATTGGTTCTCAAAACGGTGTTCCAATTCCTTTTACAGAAAATGGATTAATAAAAGGTTATAGAAAAGACAAAGATGGTCAGACAATTGTTACTAGATTAAATGCAGAATTACTTAAAGGAATTGCAGATAAAACTAATGGTGTTTTTGTTCAAGCTACTCAGTCCGATTTAGGATTAAATGCCATATTAGATAAAATATCTGAATTAGATAAAACAAAAATAGAATCAAAAATTTATAGTGATTACGAAAATCAATTTCAATGGTTTATTGCCTTTGCCATAATTTTTTTCTTAATAGAATTTATTATTAGTGAAAGAGTAAGCGAGTGGTTCAAAAAAATTAATTTATTTAGCAATGAAATTAAATAAATATATACTACTATTCTTTTTAGAAATTATTTTAAGTAATTCTATCTTAATTTCTCAAGAAGATGCACATGAAATATATAATGGTAATAAATTATATTTTTCTGGAAAAATTCCAGAATCTAATATAAAATATTCTAAAGCAATCGAAATAAATCCTACAAACAAAAAGGCAAACTTTAATTTAGCAACTGCATTATACAAAAATGCTTTACTTGTTAAAAATAAATCTATAAATATACCTTCTAACTCTAAAATCACTCCTGATTCTCTCTCAAAACTGATGCTAGATCAGGCAGCACAAAACTTTGCAGTTGTTGCTAATTCTGTATCTAATAAAGATACATTACATCAAGCTTGGCACAATATCGGGAACTGTTATCTACAAAAAAAAGATTTTCAGCAAGCCGCTGATGCATACAAAAAATCTCTTAAATATAATCCAAAAGATGAGGATACAAGATATAACTTGGCTTATGCTTTAAAAAATATACCAAAAGATAAAAAAAATAACGGTGCTAGCAAACAAAAACAACAAAATCAAAATCAAAAAAATGATTCTAAAAATAACAATGAAAAAAAAGCACAATCTCAACAAAATAAAATGAGTAAAGAACAGGCCGATCAACTTTTAAAAGCGCTTATGAATTCGGAAAAAAAATTACAAGATAAACGAAAACAAAAGCAAGAAGATAATACTAAACAAAACATAGAAAAAGATTGGTAAGTCTTGTTAAATTAATTAAACTGATTCGAAGACCTTTAATAAATTTATACCTTGCATAATGATGATTAAAATTAAATATATTATAGCAACTTTATTTTCGCTATTTTTATTTACTGATATTAGCCAAGCTCAGGGCTTTTATGCTCAAATTAGTTCAAAAAAAGTACAAGTTGGTGTGCCTTTCGAATATTCTGTAGTATTTACAATTAATACTGGTAATTACACCCCTCCAAATTTTAAAGATTTTGATGTTATAAGTGGCCCAAATCAAAGTAATAGTTATCAAAATGTAAATGGGGTTAGTAGTCAACAAATCATTATTTCATATGGTTTAATCGCGAAACATGAAGGAAAATTTACTATAGGCCCATCTTCTACAATGTCGGGTTCTCAAAAATTAGAAACAGCAGCAATTAATATTGAAGTTGTAAAAGGAAACATTAATTCTAATGATAACGAAACTCAAAACAACTCTAAAAATTCTTCAGGAGATTTATTTATTAAAACCTCGGCCAATAAAAATAAATGCTATGTTGGTGAACAAATAACTATTCTTCAAAAAGTTTATAGCCGATCTCAAATTGTTGGCTTTCAAAAATTTTCTCAACCTACTTATGAGGGCTTTTATTCTCAAGCTCAAGAATCTATTAGTAAAGGTCAAGTTGCTATGGAAAATATAGATGGGGTTAGTTTTTATACCTTTGAATTGTTTCGCACAGTTGCCATTGCCAATAAATCAGGTAAAACTATATTAAACTCAATACAAGGAGATGTCGTTATTAGAAAACAAAATACCTCTAAACCTAAAAATATTTTTGAACAGTTTTTTGGTGCAACTTCATATGAAGACATACCAATAAATACAAAAAGCAAATCAATAACCATAGATGTTCTTCCTTTGCCGGAAATAGGAAAACCTCAATCTTTTAATGGCGCCGTAGGAAACTTTAATTATAAAGTTTTAGTTACCCGAAATGAACTAAAAGCCAATGATGCCTTTAATTTAAAAATGATTATCAACGGTAATGGAAATTTAAAATTAATTAATGCACCTATTTTAAAATTACCAGAAGGTTTTGAGAGTTATGACCCTAAAATAACAGAATCTATTAATTCTAAAACGTTCGATTTTTTAATTATTCCTCGTAAAGAGGGTGAATATAACTTGAGTAATTTAGATTTTTCATATTTTGATCTAAATTCGAAAAAATACATTACAAAATTAGCTGAATTAATAAAAATTAATGTTTTAGCCCCAGATCAAAACACTAATGAAGCAGTAGTTTTTTCACCTCAAAACAAAATTAAAGAAACCGAAAACGATATAAGATATATTAAAAAAGATGAGTTTTTTTTAACAAAAACCGAAAATGAATTTTTCAACTCTTTTACTCACATTCTATTTCTAATTCTTCCTTTAATTGCTTTATTATCAGCTTTGTTTGTAAGAAAAAATCATATTAAAAATAACAGTAATTTAATTTTAGTAAAAAAACGTAAGGCTGCTAAAATTGCAAAAAAACAATTAATAACTGCCGAAAAATTAATGATAGAACGCAAAAAAGATGAATTTTATACCGAGATATTAATGGCCTTAACAAATTATTTGGGTAATAAATTAAATATTCCTAAATCTGAACTCTCAAAAGAAGCTATTACAGAATCATTGCAATTAAAAAACATTAATATTTTTACCATTCAAAATTTAACAAACGCAATTGATACTAGCGAATATGCAAAATATGCTCCAGGCGCTGTTAGCGGTAATCTTCATGAAGTTTATAATAATACTGTAATGCTTATATCAGATTTAGAACAACAAATTAATAAAAAAATTTAAATGAAAAAGTCAATTATCTTATTACTTTTTTTGTTTTACTTTAGTAGTAATAGTTTTAGTAATGATCTAAAAGATGCTGAAAAGGCATACGATTCTAAAAATTTTAAAATCTCAATTCAGCACTACCAAAAATTAATAAACGAAGGATATAAATCAGACAAATTATATTATAATTTAGCAAATTCTTATTATAGAAATAACGAATTAGGAAAAGCAATTTATTACTATGAATTAGCAAGTAAATCAAATCCTAACGACGAAGACATTAAAATTAATCTTGCTATTGCCTCCTCTAAAACAATTGATAAAGTAAATTCTAAAGAGAATTTCTTTATCACTGCAATTAAAATAAATATTCTATCATCTTTCTCAACATTCTCATGGAGTATTTTTACTATCTCATTTATTTGTATTGCCTCATTGTTGTTTTTTATTTTTATAAACTCTAAAAACATTATGATTAAAAGAATTTCATTTATTGGAACCTGTTTTAGTTTTATATTTTTCATCATAACCTACTTTTTAGGTTATTCTTCACTAAAAGCTAAAACTGAAAATAAATTTGCAATTATTACTTCAAAAGAAATAAAAATTTTAAACGAACCAACCTTTTCAGGCTCAGTAAAATTTAATTTACATGAGGGAACTAAAATAAAAGTAGTTGAAAATAACGGTGAATGGCTTCTTATCAAATTAAATAATGGTAACGAAGGTTGGATAAAAAAGAAAGATGTTGAAATTATTTAGCTTAGTTTTCACTCGAACTTTGAAAACCTAAATCTGGTTTTTCAGGGTCAAATGTGATTTCAATAAAATCATCGCCACCTTTATAATAATTTAAAACTAATGGCGAAGACTTATCCCAATCTTCAATTGGCTCTTTAGTCATATCAGTTATACCTTTCATACACGACGAAATAGCTCTTTGTTTCCAGATTGATTTATTAGTTTTAGTATTCCACCTTACAAAGAATAATTTTGTTTCTTTTCCGGATTCACATTTTGGATCATTAGTTAGTGGCTTACTAAATGCATCTACATATATTAAAACATAAACAGTATCAGCTTTTTTTTCTTGAAATAATAGTTTAAATACTTCTGGATCACGACAGATTGAATCATTCATACAATAATTCAAAACAGTGTCATTAGTTATTAGATTGAAACATAACTTAATACGTTCAGTCTTATTCTTAGATTTTTTTGTATATACCAAAAACTGGCGCGGTATTATTAATTCTTTTACAGTGAGCTTAGTCGAATCTGAAATTAACGAATCGTTTTCTGTAGACTCCACTTTTGGTGTTTTTGTTTTTTTTGTCTGAGCATTCGCAAATGATACAAAAATCATTAAAACGATTATTATAAATTTATACATAAAAACAAATTTATAAAAAAAACCGATTTTTTGAAGAATATTTTTACCTTTTATCCTTTACTTTTAAACAAGTAATTTATTTGATAAGATAAACTCATTAAAACCTACCAGCCTCTATCAATTTAACTGCTCTTTCAATCATCAAATCCTCTAACTTGGCGTCATATTCAACTTTCATATTATGCCCAAATAATCTTGCTACAGATTGATAAAAAACCGCTTGAAAACCACCTCTAAATTGTTTTACTATATCATAAGTTGTTTTTCCTGATTCTCGAGCAATTAATTTCATCAATACTTTTCCTTGACTTATAGATAAATTTTTTAAATCGGTTTCAAATTGAATCCTTAAATCCCTTTCACAAGTTTTAATAAATTCTTTTCTTAATTGAGTATCTTTTATCTTTTCTAATGCTCTATCATATTCTTTGAGTTTTGCTGCAGCTATAATAGCATATGGATACACTATCTTTACATTATATTTTACCTTTGTCCATTGCTCAAATTGTTTTTTATTTTTAAAAATAAAATCCGTGTAAACAAAATATGTTGATAAATCAACAACAGGAAAAGTATCTCCATTAATTATTTCTGCCCTACACCAAAATCCATTTTTAGGCACAATATTAAAATCATCGTTATTATTTTGAGAACTAATTCCAAAATTTATAAATAAAAAAAAACAACAAAGAATTTCTTTGATTCTATATATGTTTTTAATTAAATAATTATAAATACTCATCTAATAGTTAATTATTAGAAACACATAAGGTAACCCATAATCAAAAATTAATTTATTCTTTTAGTCTTCCAATTACTCTTTTTTACAGCTTTTTCGGGTATTTGACTAATTGATGGTGTTTTATTTTGAAATATAATTGAGCTTGATATTGCAGCAATTTCATTTAATTCAGGGGTATTTAATTTCAATAGCTCAGGGGCAAAAAAATTATTAATAAATCCAGTGTCAAACTTCCCACTAATAAATGCATTATGCTTTAAAACAAATTTACAGAAATCAAGCGTTGTTTCTACTCCCACAATTTTATAATCATCAATGGCTCGTAGCATTTTTTCTATGGCTTCCGTTCTATCTTTTCCGTGTACAATTAATTTAGAAATCAGAGGATCATAATAAATAGGAATATCCATTCCTTCCTCAAAGCCTTCGTCTAATCTAACTCCAGGGCCACTTGGCGTTTTATAAACAAGTAATTTACCAATATCAGGTAAAAAGTTATTTAAAGGGTCTTCGGCGCAAACTCTTACTTCAATAGCGTGACCATTTATTTTTAAATTCTCTTGCGTAAAACTTAATTTTTCATTTCGAGCAACTTTAATTTGTTCCTTAACTATATCAATGCCAGTAATCATTTCCGAAACTGGATGCTCTACCTGCAAACGAGTGTTCATCTCCAAAAAATAAAAATTCATCTGGTCATCTAATAAAAACTCAACAGTACCCGCACCACTATATTTACATGCTTTAGCAACATCAACAGCACATTCACCCATCTTTTTTCTTAATTCAGGGCTTAAAATACTACTAGGTGCTTCTTCAATTAATTTTTGGTGCCTACGTTGGATACTACATTCACGTTCAAATAAATAAACACAATTTCCATAATTATCTGCTAATAATTGAATTTCGATATGACGGGGGCTGCTGGCATAACGCTCAATAAAAACAGCCCCATTACCAAAAGCAGAAATAGCTTCACTTACAGCCAAATTCATCTGTTCTTCAATCTCTTCTTCTTTTTCTACTAAACGCATCCCTTTTCCACCTCCGCCAGCACTCGCTTTAATTAATAATGGAAATCCAATTTCTTTAGCTATTTTAATGGCTTCTTTTAAATCACTAATAGCGCCCTCAGATCCCGGAATCATAGGCACATTAAACTTTTTAGCAGTTACTTTTGCGCTTAATTTATCCCCCATCATATCCATACTCTCGGCACTTGGCCCAATAAATGTAATGCCGGCAGCTTTAACTTTTCGAGCAAAATTTGCATTTTCACTTAAAAATCCGTACCCTGGATGAATTCCATCTACCCCCAATCGTTTACTAAGCTCAATAATTTTATCTCCTTGCAAATAGGATTGTGAACTTGGAGGGGGGCCGATACATATTGATTCATCTGCATACCTTACAAAAAGTGCATTTCTGTCGGCTTCTGAAAAAATAGCTACAGTTTTAATTCCCATTTCTTTGGCACTTCGCATAATCCGTAAGGCTATTTCTCCTCGATTAGCAATTAATATTTTCTTCATAAAACTTTAAAATCATTATAACTTAAGTTAAAGATAATAATTAGATTGTATAGTTTTAAAATACATCTTCTCTCTTTTTGATATTTTATTACAAGTCATTAAATAAATTAATAAGAATATCTTAATCAATTTCTTTTTACTATTTTCGAATATTATGTTTTTTGTACTATCTAAAGTTTTAGATTTTCTCTTTTCTCCATTGGTTTGGGTTTTTATTTTATTAATCTATTCTTTTCTCACTAAAATAGAAACCAAATCTAAAAAATTACGGATTTTTGGATTTTCCCTTCTTTATATTTGCTCTAATTCTTTTATAATTGATGAATGCTATAGAGTTTGGGAGCCAATTAATAATGACTTCGAAATAAATAAAAATAAAATTGAAGGCGCAATTGTTCTTGGTGGTATAGGAGAAGTAAATTTAAAATTAAATAAAATTAATTTTAGTCGAAGCGCTGATCGCCTTTTTCAAACTTTGCCATTATTTCATCAAGGCAGAATTAAACATATTATCTTTACAGGAGGATCTGGTAGCATTGAATTTCCTGATAAAAAAGAAGCCCTTTATGTAAAAAAATACTTAAAAAGCATAAATTTTCCTGATAGCGCATTAATTATAGAATCAGAAAGTAAAAATACCTATGAAAATGCTCTATTTACAAAAAAAATAATTGATAGCTTAAATTTAAATGGTTCATTTTTACTTGTTACATCTGCTTTTCATATGACAAGGGCCATTGCTGTTTTTAAAAAAGTTGGCTTCAAAAACTTGGTTCCATTTAATACCAATAAAGTAAGTGGTATCAGAAGATACACTTTCGATCATTTGTTTATACCAAACTCAGCTGCAATAAGTAATTTAAATACACTAATTCATGAATGGATTGGTTATTTAATATACAAAATTAAAGGGTATGCCTGATTTTAAAGAAGATTTACTTCAGTTAATATGGCAAAATAAATTATATAAACCTGTCCCTTTAATCACGAAGTCCGGAATAGAAATTCAAATTTTAAAACCCGGAGATCTTAATAAAGATTCAGGACCAGATTTTTTTAATGCCAAAATCCGAATTGATAATTTAATTTTAGCTGGTAATATTGAAATTCACATTAAAACAAGCGATTGGCTGAAACATAGACATCAAATCAATAAAGCATATGACAATATTATTTTACATATCGTATATGAACACGATAAAGAGATTGAACAAAATACAAAGAACAAGGTAGAAATTTTAGAATTAAAATCTTTAATAACTGAAAAAACACTTAATAAATACAGAAAATTAGTCTTTACAAAAGAAAAATTACCATGTCAAGGTCAACTAAAAACTATTACTGATTTAAAATTTTTAAGTTGGATTGATAGAATGGCGATTGAACGTTTAGAAATAAAAACTAAAAGAATTCAAAATTTATTTAATTCATACCATCATGATTATACACAAACTTTTTTTACAATATTAATCCGAAACTTTGGATTTAAAGTGAATGCGGTGCCATTTGAATTAATTGCCAAACAATTGTCAGTTCATTTTTTACTTAAACATGCCGATAATTTATTACAGCTCGAAGCATTACTTTTGGGAATATCAGGACTATTAGATGCGCAATCTAAAAATAAATATATCCAATCTTTACAAAACGAATTTGAATTCCTTAAAGATAAATATAATTTAATACCTTTGAATCATACTATTTTTAAATTCTCTAAACTTCGTCCAGCTAACTTTCCAAATATAAGACTCGTTCAATTAGCTAAATTAATTTATATAAATTCAGATTTATTAATTGCACCACAAAAATTAAAATCATACAATCAAATTAAAAAAGCACTCCAAATAAATTTATCTGGATATTGGCTAAACCATTATAATTTAAATAGTGATCCCGTTAAAAAAGAACTTGGCTTTGGAAAAGAGTCAATAGAAAATATTATTATTAATACTTTTGCCCCATTTTATTTTTTTTATTCAAAAAAATTATCTAAACCTGAATTTGGAATATCTGCTATTGAATTATTAAATAATTGCTCATTCGAGATAAACTCCAAAACTAAACTGTATAGCGATAAAAAAAATATCTTAAAAACCGCCTCTGATAGTCAAGCTCTAATTAATTTATATGATGAATATTGTAGTAAAAAAAAATGTTTAAATTGTGCTATTGCTTGTGAATTATTAAAAAGCTAATAATCCTTTTTTCAAAAATCTAATTTACCTTTTAATTTTTTTTCAAAACTATTCGTTTTTTATATCTTTGTAATTGTGATATATAAAATTCGACATTGGTTTGAAAGTAAAGCCTTCGGGGTTTGCGACTGGTTTGGAAATCGATTAGGCATAAAAAGTAATACAATTAGAATGTATTTTATTTATTTATCTTTTTTTACTTTCGGAAGCCCAATTATTATTTATTTTATTATGGCTTTTATTCTGGAGCATAAAAAGTATTTTAAACCTTTTAATTTTAGAAAAAAACCAAGCTTTTGGGATATTGATTAATTGTAATTCATAAAATTGTTAATTCAATTTTAAAAATCATTATTCAAATTAAAAAATTAGTTAACAATAAAAACCTAAGTTTAAATAACTTAAGTTTTGTTTTGTAAAAATAAACTAAGAATTATTTACCTTAATGAATCTCTGGCTTTAATTTAATTTCACCTTTTATTCTGATTTTTTTAGAAGAAAACTTTGCATTGGATGTAACAGTTACATTTTTTTCAAATCGACCTTCCCTTTTAGTATCATACTTCACCTTAATTACACCACTTTTTCCAGGCAAAATTGGTTCTAAAGGCCAACCTGGTTTACCATCAATAGTTGTTGCAGTACATCCACATTCTCCGGTAACAGATGTTATTGTCAGTGGAGATTTTCCAATATTTGTAAATTTAAATTCGCGTAAACCGTTGGCATCATAATCTATTATTCCGTAATCTAATAACTCTGTTTCAAATTTAAGGTCAGGTGCATTTGGATCTATACTTGGTATTACAGATTCTTGGGCAATTGAACTGTTCCATAAACAAAAAGTTAATAATGCAAATGAAAATATTTTTTTCATAATTATTGGCCTTTCTTTTCAACAGGCGCTCCAGCTGGAGTTGGATTTTGAGGAAATGCCTCATCTATTGGCTTTGGTTCAACTTCACCTTTGATAGTTAAAACCACGTTGCCACTCTTAGCATTTGAGGTTACAGTAACAGTTTTATAAATACCTCCGGGACGATTTGTATCATATTTAACTTTTATAACTCCATTCTTACCGGGTAAAATTGGTTCTTTTGGGCATTGAGGAACAGTGCAACCGCAACTTCCTTGACAATTAGTAATGACTAATGGTTCTTTACCGTTATTTGTGAACTTAAATTCGCACTCTCCATTACCTCCAAAAGACACTTTACCGTAATCATGAATTAATTTATCCATTTTGATATCAGCTAAACTTGAGCTAGCAGCAGGTGCATCATGAACGTGTCCGTCTGATGAGCTATGAGTTTCTTGAGCAAATGTTAAAGCAGAAATTCCTGCTAAAAAACCTAAGGTAAAAATTAATTTTTTCATGTTTTTTTTTATTTTTTTATTAAATGATAAAATGATATTATAAAGATATTATAATCACTCGTTTCTTTTAAATAATTTTACGAAATTTAACAAAATATTTTTGATTTAACATGGAAATTGGAAAAACATATAATCCCATTGAAGCTGAATCGAAGTGGTATCCTTTTTGGATTAAAAATAATTTTTTTAAATCAACACCTGATAATCGTAATCCATATACTATTGTTATGCCACCACCAAATGTAACTGGGGTTTTACATATGGGTCATATGCTTAACTATACCATCCAAGATGTATTAATTAGACGAGCAAGAATGCTTGGCTTTAATGCTTGCTGGGTTCCTGGAACAGATCACGCAAGTATTGCTACTGAGGCAAAAGTAGTTGCACTGTTAAAAGAACAAGGTATTAATAAAACTGATTTAAGTCGCGAGGAATTTTTAAAACATGCCTGGAATTGGAAAGAAAAATATGGTGGTATTATTTTAGAACAATTAAAAAAATTAGGCGCATCATGTGATTGGGATAGAACCCGCTTTACAATGGATGAGGATTTGAGTGAAGCTGTAATTGACACGTTTATTGACTTATATAATAAAGGGCATATTTATCGTGGTGTTAGAATGGTTAATTGGGACCCTCAAAGTTTAACTGCTGTAAGTGATGAAGAAGTAATTTATAAAGAATCTAATGGGAAATTAGTATACGTAAAATATAAAATAAAAGACTCAAACGATTTTATTACTATCGCTACTACTCGTCCAGAAACTATTTTGGGAGACACCTCAGTTTGTGTAAACCCTAACGACGAACGCTATTCTCATTTAATAGGGAAATTTGCAATAGTACCTATTGTTAATCGAATTGTTCCTATTATTTTTGATGATTATGTTGATTCTAGTTTTGGAAGTGGTGCACTAAAAGTAACACCAGCTCACGATATCAATGATTTTAAATTAGGCAAAAAACATAATCTCCCCTCAATTGACGCCTTAACTCCAGAAGGTAAAATCAGTGAAACTGCTGGAGCCTATGTTGGATTTGATCGTTTTGCTTGCAGAAAACAAATTATTATAGATTTAGAAAAACAAGGGTTAGTAGAAAAAATTGAAGAAATTAAAAATAAAGTTGGCTATAGCGAACGAACAAATGTAGTAATAGAGCCTCGCTTAAGTATGCAATGGTTTTTAAAAATGGAAAATATTAGTAAACCTGCTACAGATGCTGTTGTTAATGGTGATGTAAAATTAATTCCTGAAAAATTTATCAATACCTACAAACATTGGATGGAAAATATACACGATTGGTGTATAAGTAGACAGTTATGGTGGGGGCAAAGAATACCTGCTTGGTATGATGGACACGGAAATACAGTTGCCGCAAAAACTAAAGAAGAAGCTTTTAAATTACTTAAAACCAAAAATTCAAATTTTAAAATAGAAGATTTAAAACAAGACGAGGATATTTTAGATACCTGGTTTTCTTCATGGTTGTGGCCAATAACTGTATTTGATCCAAAAATTATAACCAACGGATGGAACAAAGCCAATGTTGATTTAAAATATTATTACCCTACAAATGATTTAGTAACGGCACCAGAAATTTTATTTTTTTGGGTTGCAAGAATGATAATTTGTGGAAAAGAGTACACGGGCTTAAAACCATTTAACAATGTTTATTTAACAGGAATTGTTAGAGATCATCAAGGTCGTAAGATGAGTAAAAGTTTAGGAAATTCCCCTGAACCACTAGATTTAATATCAAAATATGGTGCCGACGGTGTTCGGGTTGGCATGTTATTATGTTCGCCTGCAGGTAATGATCTAATGTTTGATGAAAATTACTGCGAACAGGGAAGAAACTTTGCTAATAAAGTTTGGAATGCATTTAGATTAATCAACAACTTTGAAGTTGATTCACTTAAATTAAACGAAAACAAAATACAGCAACCACAATCCTCAAAAATAGCCATTACTTGGTTTGAAAATAAACTAAACGAACAATTAGAAATTATTAATACACACTATAATAAATATCGCATGAGCGATGCTTTAATGTCGACTTATAAATTGGTGTGGGATGATTTTTGTGCTTGGTATTTAGAAGCTATTAAGCCTGATTTTGTCGATGGAAAATCTCTACCAATTGATAAAATAACTTTTGATGCCACGATACATTTTTTAGAATCGTTATTAAAAATAATTCATCCTTGGATGCCATTTATAACTGAAGAAATTTGGCATTTATTAAAAAATAGAGAAGAAAAAGATTGTATCATTATTGCCAAATGGCCAACTATAAAAAATAATTTTGATAGAAAACAATTAGTAGAGTTTGAAATTTCAAAAGAATTAATAACAATGGTAAGAAATATAAGAGCTCAAAAAAAATTATCTCCAAAAGAAAAACTAGATTTAGTTGAAAAAACAGCAGAAAATAATTCTGCTAGCTTAAATTCTATAATTATAAAATTAGCAAACCTTAATAGCTATAGTTATTCTAATATCAAAATAGATGGCGCTTATGGTTTTGTAATTAATAACTCTGAATTTTATATTCCTTTAACCAATAATTTAAATACTGAGGATGAGCTTAAACGTTTAAATAAAGAATTGGATTATAATAAAGGTTTTTTAAAATCAATACTTATTAAATTATCGAACGAAAAATTTGTTTCTAATGCAAAAACGGAGGTTATTGAAACCGAACGTAAAAAAGAAAGCGACACTTTAAATAAAATTAAAACAATTGAAGAACAAATTAATAATTTAAAATAATTTGAAATCTAATTTAATTTTTAATTAAAAAATATGTTTTTCTGCATGATATGATGATCTGACTAATGGTCCACTTTCAACAAATTTAAAGCCCTTATTTAAAGCGTAGTCTTTATACTTTTTGAAATCATCGGGATGAATAAATCTATCTACTGGCAAATGTTTAGGTGTTGGCTGAAGATACTGCCCCATTGTAATCACATCACATTTTACAAAGGCTAAATCATCAATAGTTTCGAAAATTTCAAGTTCAGTTTCACCAAGCCCTAACATGATTCCACTTTTTGTTTTAACACCTGCATTATCTAAGCGTTTGAGTACCTCTAAACTTCTATCATATTTTGCTTGAATTCTAACTTGAGCAGTTAATCTTCTCACTGTTTCAATATTATGAGATACAATATCAGGCTTAACATCTATAATTCGTTGCAAGTTTTCCCATTTACCTGCAAAATCTGGAATCAAACACTCAAATTTAGTTTCGGGACTTATTGCTCTAATTTCTTTAATGGTTTCGGCCCAAATAATCGAACCCCCATCCTTTAAATCATCCCGATCAACACTTGTAATTACACAATGTTTTACATTCATAAGTTTGACCGATTCAGCAATTCTTTTGGGCTCATCCCAATCGGCAGGATTAGGCTGCCCGGTAGCAACAGCACAAAAACCACAACTGCGAGTACAAATATTTCCTAAAATCATAAACGTAGCTGTCCCAACACCCCAGCATTCTCCCATATTTGGGCAATTACCACTCTCACAAATAGTATTTAATTTGTGCTTACTAACAATACCCCTAACTTTAATATAGTTTTCGCCAGTAGGTAACTTTACTCTAAGCCAATCGGGTTTTTTTATTTTTTCTACCTCTTTTATATTCTCCATTTTAAAACCATTTTTTTCCAAACACTAAACCTATATGTAAGGTAAATATTAAATTCTCTGCAGGATTTCGAGCCATAATTGGAAGTGCTTTTGGAAAATAATCGATTGATATTCCTGTTTCAATTGCCCTTATTAAATTTGTATAAGGTGCATATTCAAAACTTAAATTAAATTTAGCAGTTAACGCCGGGTATAAAACTATTTCATCCATACCATATAATAATCCTCCACGCCCAATAATAGAATCTATTGTAAATTTTTCTGAATCAAACTTAACTATTTCAGATTGTTTAATAATTGATGAAACAGATGGCCTATAAACTTGAACATAATAAGGTTTTGCAAAAGCAAGTGTGGGTCCAAGAGAAAAACTATATCTCACTTCTACAGAATTAATACTAGCTTTAGAAAAAATTACATTTTGAACACCTAAAGCTCCTCTTAATAAAAGGACAGTATTGATTTTACCAAATACAAAACTATTTTTTGTTTCTGCAATCCCCTTTGAACTTACTTCTTTAATCGAGTTTAAAGTTTGAATATCAAATTCATAAAACGACCTTGTTTTAATTGACTGGTGTTTGCCCCTTCGAAAAATTATACCATAGCCTCTTGTATTTACATAAACCTTTAAACTTTGGTCATTTCTGTATAATACGTTTAAATTAGTCCCTTCTTCATCATAAAAATCGGAGGTTGTTTCTTGCGATTTAAAAAAGTATATGCAAAAAACAAAATAAAGTGAAAATAAACCCCTTTTAAACATTAAAAACAAAATTAATTAAATACAAGGTATTATCCTATTTTTACATAAAAAACAAAATGATAATAAGTACTGTCAAATATATTGGAAAATTAAGAACTGAATCTATTCATGAACTTTCTCAATCAATTATTTTAACTGATGCCCCTAAGGACAATCATGGAAAAGGAGAAGCTTTTTCGCCAACTGATCTGATTGCTACAGCCTTAGCCAGCTGTATGTTATCAGTGATGGGAATTGTGGCATTAAAAGAAAATATCACCCCTATTGACGGAACAGCTGTTGAAGTAACAAAAATAATGAATTTAGAACCAAGAAGAATTGGAGAAATTCATATTAAAATTACCTTTCCTTTAAATAACTATACTGAAAAAGAAAAAATAATGTACGAGCGTGCTGCACATTCTTGTCCTGTTTCAAGAAGTTTACATCCAGACTTAAAACAAATAGTTGAATTTATTTGGCAAAAATTATAAACATTTTATTTAGTTTCAATTACAAATGTTTAAAAACATTATTCATAGTTTAATTACCAAAGGTATCGTTGCATTAATTAATTTTTTTATATTAGTTATTACTTCTCGCTATTTAGGTATTAGTTCTAGAGGAGAAATAAGTATTTTTATTTTAAATATTACTATAATTCAAATAATAAATGAAACTTATACTGGCTACAGTTTAGTTTATTTTATACCAAAATTTAATCTTAAAAAAATATTTATTGTTGGTATAATTTATACATTAATATTTTCATCATTAAGTAATTTAATAATTGTATTTATCAATAAACAAATAATTGGATTTGAATGGATGGGTTATATAATTTCATTAATCATTATTATTAATTCATTTAATAGTGTTATTCTTTTAGGAAAAGAGAAAGTTAAATTATATAACTTTTTAAACCTCTTACAGCCTTTTTTATTAATGTTAGGCGTTATGATTTATATTTTTATTTTTAATTATAACTCTTTTAGTGCTTTCGTCTTCCCTTTATTTTTTTCGTTTATAATTTCATGTGTAATTTCATTTGTTAACACTCAAAAATTAGTATTTAACGATTTTAGCACTTCTACTTTTGAAATTAAACCAATCATCATCAATGGAATAATTTGCCAAGTCAGTACACTTATGTTTATTCTTGGAAATCGATACAGCTATTATTTATTACCAAGTACTAATAAAATAGGATTATACTCAACTGCATCGTCATTAATTGAATCAATCTTAATAATTTCAAATGGTATCTCCCCTATTCTATTGGCTAGAGTTGCAAATCTTGGCAATACAAAAGTAAGCACAAATATGACTTTAAGTTTAAGTAAAATCAGCTTAATTTTAAGCGCAATTGCAATTATAATTATTTATATAATTCCAGAAACACTTTATCTAAAAATTCTTGGAAACGAATTTATTGGTATTAAAAAATTGATGTTACTTTATACTCCCGGTATATTATTGATTAGTTTTTTCGGAATTATTAGCAATTATTTTTCGGCTATAGGGCAACTTAAAACAGTATTATTATGTAATAGCCTTGGATTTTTTTTCACTTTAATTACAGCTCCAATTTTAATTAAAAAATATGATCTAGCTGGTGCAGCATATACTGCAAATATTACTTATCTGATAATCGCATTAACAATTTGCTTGACATTTTTTAAAATTAATAAACTACCAATTAATAATTTTTTTTCACTAAAATCAGATTTTATTACTCTGAAAAAGCTACTATTTAACAAATAAATTAATTTTTACTATTAATTATTTAAACTCCCCAAGTTTTTTTTCGATTAAATAGCTTGGTCTATTTCTAGAAGCTTCCAAACCTCTCCATACATATTCACCGATAATACCGAGAGCAATCATTTGAAATGATGAAACAAATAAAATTACAACCATCATACTAGACCATCCAGTTGAGTCAACAAATCCTAAAACTTTACCAAAAATAACAATTAAGCCATAAATGAAAGCTAAAATTCCCAAAATTAAACCTAATACTGAAATCAAACGAATGGGGAAAAAAGAAAAAGCAACAAAGGAATCAACAAAAGCTTTAATTTTTTTTGATAGAGTATAAGTAGAAGTTCCTAGTTCTCTTTTTCGACGGACATAAGGAATACTCACAAATTCATACCCTAACCACATTAATAAAAAAGGAAAAAATGTATTTTTTTCATCCATTTTTATAAGGATATCTTTGATTTCAACATCAAATAAATTCATATCGAAACCTCCATTTGGTAAATTTTTTAAACCAAATTTTTTAACTAATTTATGAGTTGTGTTTGAAACTAATTTTTGTAATAAAGGCTCATCACGATTTGTACGATTAG
>SYAL01000015.1 GCA_005787585.1 Bacteroidota bacterium | reverse complement strand
TTTATTATGATATCGAATTATTTAAAAAAATAAATCATAATTCAAAAGCAGACTTAAATGCACTTAATATATTCGATGCAAACAATATTCAAGACATGAAAGAAATAAATTTAAAAAATCAAAAAACTATTCTTCTATTTCAAACATTTGATTTAGAATCAGAAAATATTAAAATATACGAATGGTTTAAAATAAATAACTACAATAATTCAAAATATAATTTTTTTGAAGGCGTAAAGTTTACTTTATTTCAAAAAAAATAATTTTATTCTTACTTTAATCTAATCAACTCAATATTATTATTTTTAAAGAAATAAATAAAACAATTAATCAATTCATTAACTTTACATTCTTATTTTAGATATGTTAGAGAAATTAGAAGAAATAAAAAGGCGATTTGAAGATGTTGAAGCAAAATTAGCAGATCCTACTGTAATTGCTGATATGAAATTATTTAAGAAATTAAACATCGAATACAAAGAATTAGGAGAAATTGTTACTCAAATAAATATTTATAAAATAGTATTATCTAATATTGAAGAAGCTAAATTAGTTTTAACCTCAGAAAAAGATAAAGATTTTTTAGAAATGGCTAAATCCGAATTAGAAGAAAATCGAATTAAAGAAGAAAAACTTACCGAAGAAATTCGTTTATTACTTATCCCAAAAGACCCCGAAGATGTAAAAAATTGTGTGATGGAATTAAGAGGCGGAACAGGTGGAGACGAAGCTGCCATTTTTGCTGGTAATTTATTTGAAATGTATAACCGATTTTGTGAAAAAAAAGGCTACCAATTGGAAGTAGTTGATTCAAGCCCAGGAACAATGGGTGGCTTTAAAGAAATTGTATTTAATGTTAAAGGTAATGGTGCCTATGGAGTTATGAAATTTGAAAGCGGTGTTCATCGTGTACAAAGAGTTCCGGCAACCGAGGCTCAAGGGAGAGTTCATACGTCTGCCGCATCTTTAGTTGTTTTGCCCGAAGCAGAAGAATTAGATGTTGAAATTAAAGATTCTGATATTGATATGGCTACCGCAAGAAGTGGAGGCGCTGGTGGGCAAAATGTTAATAAAGTAGAAAGTAAAGTGATTTTAACTCACAAACCAACTGGTTTAGTCGTTACCTGCCAAACCGAGAGAAATCAGCTTGGTAACCGCGAAAAAGCATTGCAAATGTTACGCTCAAAAATATATGACATTGAATATCAAAAACGATTAACCGAAACTACCAAACGCAGAAAAACAATGGTTAGCTCAGGCGATAGAAGTGCTAAAATTAGAACATATAATTATCCCCAAAACCGAATAACCGATCACCGTATAAACGAAACACTTTACGATCTTACTGGTTTTATGGGTGGTGATATTCAAGAAATGATAGACAAATTACAATTTGCTGAAAACGCAGAAAGAATGAAAGAAGGCGGATTATAAAAATTAATAAATTACATTACTTATCTTTTAAAATTTTAGTAAATATTGTTAGCTTTAAAAATATATGACCCCCGAAGGAGAAGATAAAATTAGAAAAGCATTTGCTAATGATGATTTGAATGATGTTAAAGCTCAAAATAGCTGGCATATTTTCAAAATTATGAGCGAATTTGTTGAAGGATTTGAAAAAATGACTCGCATTGGTCCTTGTGTTTCTGTTTTTGGAAGCGCACGAACAAAACCCGAAAATAAATATTATCAAATGGCAGAAGATATTTCATTTAAATTAGTAAAACATGGTTACGGAATTATTACTGGAGGGGGCCCTGGAATTATGGAGGCGGCCAATAAAGGCGCAAGGCGAGGAAAAGGAAAATCAGTTGGATTAAATATTTTACTACCTTTCGAACAAAAACATAATGAATTTATCGATACTGATAAATGTATAAACTTTGATTACTTTTTTGTTAGAAAAACTATTTTTTTAAAATATTCGCAAGGATTTATTGCAATGCCAGGAGGTTTTGGAACCCTTGATGAGTTGTTTGAAGCCATCACCTTGGTTCAAACTAATAAAATTGCTCAATTCCCTGTAGTTCTTGTTGGTAAAGATTATTGGAGTGGCTTATTCCAATGGTTAAAATATAGTGTACTCGAAGAAGAAAAAAATATTTATGAAACAGATTTAGAATTATTCAAAATAGTAGATACTTCCAATGAAGCTGTTGATTATATTATTGATTTTTATAGCAAATATTTACTAAAACCAAACTTCTAATTGGCTAAATGGTTATTTAATATATTTATAATTCCTTGCCTCTATTTTATTTCAATTTTACCTTTTTGGTTATTATTTGGATTAAGTAATGTCTTATATTACATTATCTTCTATTTATTTTCTTATCGAAAAGAAGTTGTTCTTGAAAATTTAACAAAATCATTTCCAGAAAAATCAAAAAAAGAAATAGATAAAATTAGTAAAGAATTTTACAGACATTTTTGTGATATTATTTTTGAAACAATTAAACTACTTACTATTTCAATACCCGAATTTAAAAAACGATGCTCCCTCAATCAAGAAGATATTCATCTTTTTAATCATTTTTTTAATAAACGACAAAGTTTTATTGGGGTTATGGGTCATTGCGGTAATTGGGAATGGGCCGCTATAGCTCATCAATTTTACTTTAAATCTTTAATTACTGGCGTATATCATCCATTGTCGAACAAAAACTTTGATTCATTTATGCTTAAATTAAGAGGAAGACTGGGCGGAAATATAATTCCTATGAATAAGGTTTATAAAGAACTTTTAATCCTTCGTGAAAAAAAAATTATGAATACCTTAGGTTTAATTGCCGATCAAACTCCTTCACCAGAAAATGCATATTGGACAAAATTTTTAAATCAAGATACTCCGATTTTTTTTGGCGCCGAAAAAATTGCTAAAAAATTTGATTATCCTGTTATATTTCTATCAAATAAAAAAGTTAAACGGGGATATTATAAAATGAGTGCTCATATTATTACTGAAAATCCAAATGAAATGAGTGACGGAAAAATAACCGAATTGCATGTTAAACAACTTGAAAATGATATTATTTCTCAACCTTTTAATTGGCTCTGGAGCCACAAAAGATGGAAACATAAAAAACCAATTTTAGATATTAATTAAAAATGTTTTAAATTTATAATCCATTTAAAAAAATATCATATTTACCCTTTGTTTATATATTATGAAGCAGCCTAAAACTAAAGAAACAATCACTTCAATAGCAAGTGTTCCTGATTTTTTTGAAAATTTAGGTAACAAAAGTTACTTTTTAGCCCTATCACTCATTCTTTTTATTGCTTTTTTTGTATTTAAAGACTTTTTATTACTAAAAAATGTTTTTCAGTTTAAAGATATTGGGAGCGACACATTAAACGGAATGTATCCTTATTATCATCATTATGCCGACTATATTCAAAAAAATGGTTGGCCACAATGGTCATTTGCAGAAGGTATGGGACAAGGTATTTTAAGTGGCTTTTTACGTGATCCATTTCAACTAATTGCCATGCTAATTGGTCCACAAAGTATGCCTAAAATATTTATTTACATTATTGTTTTAGAAATAATTATTGCTGGAAGTATATTTTATTTCTTTTTGAAAGCACTTAAAACCACTAACTATTCTGCAATAATTGGTACTTTATTATTTTCATTTTGTGGATTTATGATTATTGGATCCTGCTGGTATTTGTTCACATTTGAAGCTTTAAACGTTGCTTTATTACTATTAGGATTTGAATGTATTTATCAAAAAAATAAATGGTTTTTATTTGCATTAGGTATTTTTTTAGCTGCAATCTCATTTCCTGTAAACTTATTTACTTATGGCTTATTTATTTTATTTTATGGAGCCTTTCGTTTTTTACAAGAAAATGATTTTGATAAAAAGAAGTTTTTTGGTTTATACGGAAAACTTATTATGGCTGGCGCAATTGGTTTATTAATTTCAGGACCACTTTTACTTGAAAATATTTTTCAAGTGTTAGAATCACCTCGAGGCAGTGGAGGGGATTCTTATTTTAATAAATTAGTCAACTCTGCCTTGTTTGCAACTTCAAATAAAGTAGAATTTGGTTCTTCAGTAATGAGAATGTTGAGTAGTGATATTTTAGGAAGCGGAAATAGTTTCAGTGGAATTCAAAATTTTTTAGAAGCTCCTTTTAGTTATTGTGGTTTGATAAGTTTACTTCTCATGTCTCAAGTCTTCCCTTTAATTTCAAAAAATATAAGAAAATGGTACATCACTTTATTAATTATTTGGCTTACCCCTACCTTTTTTCCATATTTTAGATACGCCTTTTGGTTATTTTCTGGCGATTACTATAGAGCCTACTCATTCTTCTTATCTTTAGTATTTATATTATTCTCTGTTCATGCCTTAGATTTAATTTTAAAATATAAAAAAGTCAATCTTATCGCTTTAATTTCAACACTATTATTATGGTTAATTTTAAGTTCAATTAGTTACAAGTCAAATATTACTTATCCTAATGGTCAGCAAGGAATTCAAGAACTTAAATCAGATGACACAATCGCTTTTTTTGTTAGAATGTTTTTAGTATTTTATTCTATCCTAATTTTTATGTTAGGCAAATCTAAAAACATTAATAATATTAAATATATATTATTAATTATGGTTGTATTTGAATTAACTTATCTCTCTCAGTTCTCTGCAAATCGAAGAAGTATTGTTTCGACAAATGATCTTAAAGAAAAAATAGGGTATAACGATTATTCAATTGAAGCTATAAAATATATTAAGGAAAAAGATGTAAGTTTTTTTAGAGTAGATAAAAGTTACTACTCTGGTGGTGCAATGCATGGTAGTATAACCGATCATAAAGTTCATTCATATTATGGTACTAGTAGCTATAATTCATTTGCACAAATAAATTACATTAATTATATGCGTGCTTATAATGTTATAGATAAAAATAATGAGTTTGCAAGCAGATGGGTTGACGGATTAATAAGCAGACCGTTTTTAGAGTCGCTTAATCATGTAAAATATGTTTTAACAAAAGATGTATCAAAAAACCCTGTATGGTCAAATACTCACGACTCAGTTGCAAAATTTGGAGATGTCGTTGTATTAAAAAATAAATTTAATTTGCCTTTAGGTTATACTTACAATCAATACATAAGCCAAGCAGATTTTGATTTACTTTCTAATATCCAAAAAGATTTAGTGAGTTTAAAAGCATGCGTATTAAGTGAAAAAGAAGCTTCTAATTCAGTAGGTTTAAAAAGATTTTCTCTAAAAGATACCATCGGATTGAATCAATTTACATGGGATTTTTTAAAAAATGCAGTTGATTCTTTAAAATATGAAAGTTTGAAAACAAGTTTGTTTACTGAAAATAAAATTGAAGGAAATATTAGTATATCAAAAAATAAAATAATGTATTTAAGTTTTCCAAAAGACAAGGGTTGGCACTTAAAATTAGATGGTAAAGAAACTGAAACAATTTTAGTTAATAATGGAATGACCGGAATTTATCTTTATTCAGGAAACCATTCTATAAATTTAGAATATCATTCTCGTTTTTTATATAAAGGTCTAATTTTAAGCTTGCTTGGAATTATTACTGCAGGAATTTTTTGGTTTTTAATTAAAAAAAATAAAGTTGCAATTGTATAAATTTAATAACATCTCACATAATCATGTCAATAAAATACAATTTTAAATTTGGCACTAAAGCCATTCATTCCGGAGCAGATGCCGATCCATCAACTGGTGCCATTATGACCCCTATTTTTCAAACATCAACCTATGTGCAAGAATCACCTGGGATTAATAAAGGTTATGGCTATGCACGTGGTAAAAATCCAACACGTGAAGCTTTGCAAAAAAATATTGCTTCTCTTGAAAATGGAAAACATTGCGTATGTTTTAGCAGTGGCATGGGCGCAATAGACGCTGTTATTCGTATGCTTCGTCCAGGTGATGAAGTTATTACAGGAGACGATCTATACGGTGGATCTTACCGCATTTTTACTAAAATTTATGAAAATTATGGAATTAAGTTTCATTTTATAAATTTAACTGATACCAATAATATCCAAAAATATATCAATACAAAAACAAAATTGATTTGGGTTGAAACACCAACTAATCCAACAATGCAAATAATTGATATTGTTGCCTGCTCGGCAATATCAAAATCATTTAAAATATTATTAGCTGTTGATAATACATTTGCTTCTCCCTTTTTACAAAATCCTTTAGATTTGGGCGCAGATATAGTAATGCATTCAGCAACTAAATATTTAGGCGGCCATAGCGATGTGGTAATGGGTGCTCTAATAATGAATGATGATAAATTACACGAACAAATATACTTTATTTTAAATAGCTGTGGAGCAAATCCCGGCCCTATGGATTGTTTTTTGGTTATGCGTGGTATTAAAACTTTACATTTGCGTATGGAGCGTCATTGTTTTAATGGAAAAAAAGTTGCAGAATATCTAAAAACGCATCCAAAAATTGAAAAAGTGTATTGGCCCGGTTTTACTAATCATCCAAATCATGAAATTGCAAAAAATCAAATGCGTGATTTTGGCGGAATGATTTCTTTCGTTTTAAAAGATAAAACAATTGAAAATACATTTAAAGTTGCTTCCTCTTTTAATGTTTTTTCGTTAGCAGAAAGTTTGGGTGGTGTAGAATCTCTAATAAACCATCCCGCTACTATGACTCATGCTTCTATTCCAAAATTAGAAAGAGAAAAATCTGGTGTAGTTGATAATTTACTCAGATTAAGCGTTGGTATTGAGGATATTGATGATTTATTAACCGACCTGAAACAAGCACTTGAATAATTTTTAATTAATAAATACTTCATAAAAAAACTCTCGAATTAATCGAGAGTTTTTTATAAATACTAATTTATAATTAAAAATTTATTTACATCATGCCACCCATGCCACCCATATCAGGTGCACCACCTATTGCTGGCTTTTCTTCTTTTTTCTCAGCTAAAACACAATCTGTAGTTAATAACATAGCAGCAACGGAGGCTGCATTTTCGAGAGCTACACGGCTAACTTTAGTAGGGTCTATAACGCCTGCTTTTAATAAATTTTCGTAAATCTCAGTTCTTGCATTAAAGCCATAATCATCTTTTCCTTCTTTAACCCGTTGAACAACAATTGAACCTTCAATTCCACAATTTGTACAAATTTGTCTTAATGGTTCTTCTAGAGCACGTTTTACGATAGCAATTCCTGTATTTTCATCTTCGTTGATTCCTTTTAATTTATCTAAAGCAACAATAGAACGAATATATGCGGTTCCGCCACCAGGAACAATACCCTCTTCAACAGCAGCTCTTGTTGCTGCTAGAGCATCGTCTACTCTATCCTTCTTCTCTTTCATCTCTACTTCAGAGGCTGCTCCAATATAAAGTACTGCAACACCACCAGCCAATTTAGCTCAACGTTCTTGTAATTTTTCTTT
>SYAL01000014.1 GCA_005787585.1 Bacteroidota bacterium | reverse complement strand
TTTTGTAATAAAGAAGGATGAATATTAATTATTTTGTTAGGAAAAGCATTTATAAATTCAATTGGAATTTTTAATAAAAAACCTGCTAATACAATTAAATCTATATTTTCTACTTTTAAAAATTCTATAAACTGATTACTGTAGTTTTGTAGTGATGATTTACTAAGTATATGCACATTTTTTTTATACTTTGTAGCACGTAATATAATTCCAGCATCATCTTTATTGGTTACTACTAGTTTAATTTTAATTCGAGAATCGTTGGCAAAGTAATTAAATAAGTTTTCTGCATTTGTTCCTTCTCCACTCGCAAATATTGCTACATTAATCATATATACAAAAATATAAATTTTATTACGATTGTAATATTATTTATATCATTACCTCATGATTATCTGAATTTTTTAAAAGTAAATTTTCTTACATTTGTTCATATGATATTAGATTACATTTTGTGGAATCCAAGTCCTGAGGTATTTACCATTCCAGTAATTAATTTGCCAGTGCGATGGTATGGCCTTATGTGGGCATTGGCTTTTATTGCAAGCCACTTTTTTATGAATCGAATTTATAAAGCCGAAGGTAGAACCGAAAAAGCTTTAGATTCTTTAACGCTTTATATTATTTTAGGTACAGTTTTAGGTGCAAGATTTGGGCATTGTTTATTTTACGGTCCTTGGTTTGATGAGTTTAATAATTATGGCCAATTAATAAATGAAGGGTACTTATCTCATCCTCTTAATATGTTAAAAGTATATGAAGGTGGCTTAGCTAGCCATGGTGGTGCAATTGGTATTATTACCGCTATGATTTTATACTGTTACAAACAAAAAGAAAACTGGTTATGGTTATTCGATCGCCTGGTAATTGTTGTACCTCTTGCAGCAATGTTTATTAGAATAGGGAATTTAATTAATAGCGAAATAATTGGCAATGTTACAAATGTACCTTGGGCATTTATTTTTATCAGAGAAGATAATTTACCTAGACATCCAGCTCAATTATACGAAGCAATTTATTGCTTATTTTTATTTGTATTTATGTATTGGTTTTGGAAAAATAAACGCGAAAAAGTTGGCCAAGGTTTTATTTTTGGACTGTTATGTGTATTATTGTTTGTTGAACGTTTTATCGATGAATTTTTTAAAGAAAATCAAGTCGACTTCGAAGATAGTTTACCAATTAATATGGGTCAAATATTAAGCTTACCATTTATTTTAATAGGTTTCTTTATGATTTGGCGGTCTTATCGAAACTTACAAAAAAAATAAATTTTTAGCGTTTTTTTACAAATAAACTGTGCAAAACTATTTGTTTCGCGTTTAATTTTTATCAACTCTAGTTGTAATTTAGGATTATTAATAATAAGTTATGATTAATAAATTCTTTTTTTTAATTTTTATTTTTTTTTCATTATTTGGTTGCTCTCAAATTCAAATTAAGAATTTTACTTCAGTAACAACATCTCGAAAAATTCAAACAGAATTTTCATTGAATAATTTTCTTGAATCAAATAATGATTTAGATAATAAAACAAACATCGTATTTAACTTAATGGATGATAGCTCAAAGGTGGCTCAATTATTAATGCCAGCAATAGGACGTATGGGCTTAACCAAATTAGAGATTGATGATTTAGTTGAAAATAGAATGATTGGAGGAATATTAATGTTAAACGGAACAAAAGAAGAATTTAAATCATGGATAACAGAATTCAATAATATAAATAAAAAGAAAAAGTATCTTCCTTTTTTATATTCTGCTGATGCAGAGCCAAGTTTAATTAATCGTAAAATTCTTGGTTCAACTCCAGTAAAAAAAGCTCAAGAGGTAAAAACATTAGAAGAAGCTGTTGAAGTGGCTGGTCAAATCTCCAAAGATTTAAATGAAATTGGTATTAATTATAATTTTGCTCCTGTAATTGATGTTTCTGGTAATACTACTGTTGGGTACAGAGGCTTTGGTGAAAAAATAGAGAATTTAATTCCATGGTCAACTGCTTTTGTAAAAGAAACACAATCAAAAAATATTATAGCAACAGCTAAACATTTTCCCGGCCATGGTTTAGTTTCGGGCGATACTCACAAAACTTTACAAACAATAAATGGGGAGCTAAAAGAATTAGAAAACTATCCGCCATTAATACAATCGGGTGTTCTCTCTATTATGATTGCTCATATTGCAATTACTAATAATAAAGATTATGATTCAAAAGGAATGCCTGCCACAATTTCTGATACAATTGTAACCAAGTTATTAAGAAACACATTAAATTTTAAGGGTTTAATAGTAACTGATGCTATGAATATGGGTGGTATTAGTCAAATAAAAAATGCCGCAGTTAAAACTATCGACGCAGGTTGTGACATAATTTTAATGCCTTTAGAAATTAAAATAGCATACAACGAAATATTAAATAAATATAAAACAAACGATGTTTTTAAATTAAAGGTAGAAAATTCAGTAAAAAGAATTGTTAGAATGAAAATTTGTTTAGGTTTAATTAAATAAAATTTTATCTCATTCTGATTGTCTGTTTTCTGTCTGGACCTACGGATACAATTGAAATGGGAACGTCAACTATTTTTTCAATAAACTGAATATATTCAAGTAAAGTTTTCGGTAATTTTGACTTAGTATCAATTACAGTCAAATCTTCGGTCCATCCTTTTAATGAAAAAGTAATTGGTTTTAAATAACTTGGATCTATGTTATAGGGTAAATAATCAATCACCTTGCCGTTATAATTATAATGAGTACAAACTTCTATATTCTCAAAATCGCTCAATACATCGGCTTTCATCATCATTAATTCTGTTACGCCATTTATCATGACTGCATATTTTAATGCCGGAATGTCTAGCCATCCAGTCCGACGTGGTCTACCAGTTGTACTTCCAAATTCCTTGCCTATTTGTCTGATTTTTTCGCCCATTTCATTATCTAATTCAGTAGGAAATGGACCACTTCCTACTCTTGTACAATAGGCTTTAAAGATACCGATTACGTTTCCTATTTTATTTGGAGGTATACCTAAACCATTACACGCTCCTGCACAAATGGTATTACTGCTTGTTACAAAAGGATAAGAGCCAAAATCAACATCTAACAAACTGCCTTGTGCGCCTTCTGCTAAGACCCGTTTACCCTCTTTAATGGCTGAGTTTATATAATGTTCTGTTTCTGAAAATTGTAATTGTTTTAAAAATTCAATTGCTTCAAACCAAATTGGCTCAAGTTCTTGTAAATTGTATTCATAATTATAAAAGGATAGAATTTGTTTGTGTTTCTCTACCAAAGTATCATACTTTTCTTTAAACTCATTTGTTTCAATATCACCAATACGCAAACCGTTACGTCCAGTTTTATCCATATATGTTGGACCAATACCTTTTAAAGTAGATCCAATTTTATTTTTACCTTTTGCTGCCTCGCTTGCAGCATCTAATAATCGATGCGATGGCAAAATTAAATGTGCTCTTGTACTAATAAGCAATTTTGATTTAACATCAACCCCTAATTTTAATAAAGCCTCTATTTCTTTTTTAAAAATTACTGGGTCAATCACAACACCATTTCCAATTACATTAATAGCCGTTGGATGAAAAATGCCGCTAGGAATAGTATGTAAAACATGTTTAATGCCATTAAACTCTAGTGTATGGCCAGCATTCGGGCCGCCCTGAAATCGAGCAATAATATCATAATTTGGAGTTAAAACATCCACAATTTTACCTTTACCTTCATCTCCCCATTGCAATCCCAGTAATACATCCGCTTTATTTATCATACTATATTAAAATTTAAAAAAACAAATTTATTATAAAAGATAAAGTAATGTAAGAATTTTAATAACTTTTGTAAAAATAAAAATTAATTCAAATTGGCAATTGTTTTTGTAAATTTATCCCAATGCACAAAATTACCATAGCAATAGATGGATACAGCAGTTGTGGCAAAAGCACCTTAGCAAAAGCGCTTGCTCAAAAACTAAATTACAAATACATAGATACTGGAGCTATGTACAGGGCTGTAGCATGGTATGCGCTGAAAAATGGAATCATAGATCAAGATCAAAACATCGATAATAACTTACTTTTATCTAATCTCAATAAAATTGATGTAAGTTTTGAGTTTAATCAAGATACTAAACAATCCGACGTTTATTTAAATGGGTATAACATCGAATCAAACATCCGAACGATGGAAGTTAGTAGCATAGTAAGTAAAATTAGTTCGATAAAAGAAGTTCGTGAAAAAATGGTGGCTTTACAAAGAATTATGGGCGAAGGTAAAGGCTTAATTTTAGATGGAAGAGATATCGGAACCCATGTTTTTCCTAATGCTGAATTAAAATTATTTATGACTGCTAATACCAACATAAGAGCTAAACGTAGACAAGATGAATATTTTAGTAAACAACAATATTTTAGTTTAGAAGAAGTAAAACAAAGTTTAATCGATCGCGATAATGAAGACATTAATCGACAAGAAAACCCTCTTATTCAAGCTCAAGATGCAGTGGTAATAGACAACAGCACTATTAGCCGAGAGCAACAACTTGATTTTGTTTTGAAGCTTATTGAGGATTTGAAATTAATTTCTGAATAAAAAAAAGAAATAAATTTTGGTTAAACAGACACTTGATGCTCTCTTAATGCATCATTTAATGAAGTTTTTAAATCTGTACTCGCTTTACGTTGTCCAATAACTAAAGCGCATGGCACTTGAAATTCTCCTGCAGGAAATTGCTTAGTATAACTTCCAGGGATAACGACACTGCGCTCGGGCACATATCCTTTTGTTTCGATAGGTTTATTTCCTGTAACATCTATAATTTTTGTAGATTGTGTTAATACCACATTAGCTCCTAAAACGGCTTGTTTACCAACCCTAACCCCTTCAACCAATATACAACGGGAGCCAATAAAACATTCATCTTCAATAATAACAGGTGCGGATTGAACTGGCTCCAAAACCCCACCAATACCAACTCCACCGCTAAGGTGAACATTTTTACCAATTTGCGCACAACTACCAACCGTTGCCCATGTATCAATCATGGTACCAGAATCCACATAGGCGCCAATGTTCACATAACTTGGCATCATAATTACACCACTTGCTAAAAAAGCACCATATCTTGCAATAGCATTAGGCACTACCCTTACACCTAATGCCGCATAATTTTTTTTAAGTTGCATTTTATCATGGTATTCAAATGGTCCCAATTCAATTGTATACATTTTTCGTGTTGGGAAATATAAAATGACTGCCTTTTTAATCCAATCATTTACAAACCACTCACCATTTTCTTTTGGCTCGGCCACTCGAATAATTCCGGTATCTAAAAGATTAATTACTTCATTTATGGCTTGTAAAGTTTCTTTTTGCTTTAACAATTCTCTGTTTAGCCAAGCTGCCTCTATTATTTCTTGCATTATTAAAACTTTAAAAAAATAATTGACACAAAGTAACTAATATAATTTGAACATCAATTAATTATAAACTAATAAAATTATTATAAAAATTGTATATTTACAATCTAATTTTAGGTTCCGTAGCTCAACTGGATAGAGCACCTCACTACGGATGAGGAGGTTTGGGGTTCGAATCCCTACGGGATCACAAATAAAATAATTAACCCCTTGGCTATCAATAGTTAAGGGTTTTTATTTTAGGTGCTTTAAATTATAGATAAAATATTTTATTTAGATTAAATAAATTTGTTGTGTAGAAGTTTATTATTGTTTAAAGAATCTAAAATTTAGATAATGGTCATAAATTAAATTAGATGAATTAATGAAATGGTTTAATAATTAACGACTTGTAACATCATCTCTATGTCTTTTGTTCCCTATAAAATGTTCTATTTTTTCTTTTTCCTAGTTGAACTTAATTGTATTGTTTGAGGAATCCTCAAGAAAAATGAAAGTGTCACAATTATAATTTTTACTAAATTTTTTACTAGATTATCTCTAAGTAAAAAGTTGTTGTTTTAAGTTTGAAAGCTGAATAAAAATAATTTTAAGATAGATAGTTTATTTTATCAAACAACAATATTTTTTGTTATTATAAATAACAAAAAATTATCCCAAATATTGTTGCAGTAATTTGCTACGACTACTATGACGTAAACGGCGAATTGCTTTTTCTTTAATTTGACGAACACGTTCACGAGTTAAATCAAACTTATCCCCAATTTCTTCTAATGTTAATCCGTGGTTTAATCCAATACCGAAAAATAATTTAACAACATCGCGTTCTCTTTCTGTTAATGTACTTAAAGCACGATCAATTTCTTTACTCAAAGATTCGTTCATTAAACCAGTATCAGCCTTTGGAGAATCTAGATTTATCAAAACATCCAATAAACTGCTTTCTTCTCCATTGGCAAATGGCGCATCCATACTCACGTGACGACCACTAACTTTCATGGTATCACTTACTTTATCAATTGGTAAATCTAATACATCAGCTAGTTCATCGGCAGTGGGCTCTCGCTCAAACTGTTGTTCTAATTTACTGAAAGCTTTATTAATTTTATTTAATGAACCTACCTGATTTAAAGGTAATCTAACAATACGACTTTGTTCGGCTAAAGCCTGCAAAATACTTTGACGAATCCACCAAACAGCGTATGAAATAAATTTGAATCCACGAGTTTCGTCAAAACGACGAGCGGCTTTAATTAAACCCAAATTTCCTTCATTAATTAAGTCAGGTAAACTTAAACCTTGATTTTGGTATTGTTTTGCAACAGATACAACAAAACGTAAGTTAGCACGAGTTAATTTTTCTAAGGCCCGTTGATCACCATCTTTAATTTTTTTTGCAAGAACAACCTCTTCTTCTGCTGTTATTAATTCTTCCCGACCAATTTCTTGAAGATATTTATCAAGAGATGCGCTTTCGCGGTTTGTAATTGATTTAGTAATCTTAAGCTGCCTCATGCTATTTAAATTGAATTTAGTTAACAAAGTTACAAAAAATATATACAATTTTTATATTTAATTGGGCGAATTTTAAAATTCGAGTCGAATTATGGCTTTTATTAATATTAAATAACATTTTTTGTTTAAAAAAATATGAATATTAAATTCAAATTACCAAAATAAATATTCAAAATTCATTCAAAAAAAATTTAAACGAAGCTTAAATTAACAATTCGCGTTTAACAACTATGAGATTAATTAACAATTAGATGTTTAATGATATACTACTAATAGTTCATTTATGATAAATTAGATGTCTATTTTTAACAAACTTAAACAGTTAAACAAATGAATGTACAGAGCTTAAAATCAGAATTACAACAAGTTTTAGATAACGACGTTGTTTTACGTAAAGAATTTACCGAACTAAAACGTTCGCTAAGTGATTATCGTAATCAATTAATTATGCGAGACGAAGATTGTAAACGTTTGCAAGTAACCATTGATGTTTTAAATACAAAACTGGTGGTCATCGAACGAGATAACACTAATTACAAAGCAGAGTTAACTTCGTTTAAAGAATTAAGAGGCACCATCAAAGAACAACTGGAAGAAAAACAAAATGAAATTGATGCGCGCTTAAATGACATTCAAGAATTAAAAAACAACATCAATAACATCGCGGCAGAATATGAAACAAAACTAACTGATGCTAAACTTTTAGCCAATTCTGAATTAGAACGAGTTACTTTATCATATACTTCACAAATAAATGAACTTAAAACTAACTCTCAATATAAAGAATCTGGTATTAAAGAAGAGTATGAAAATCGTGTATCTGAATTGTCTATTGGATGGGCAGATAGAGAGCAAAGTTTGTTTCTGAATAATCAAGAAACTATTAATAATTTAAAAGATACTCATCAAACAGAACTTGAGAAGCTTAATTCTAATTTTAATACTCAAATCAACAATATTAAAGATGAATTAGGAGAGCGTGAGCAATTGTTAATTCAAGGGTATGAAAAACAGATTTCTGAATTACAAAATACTTTAAACGCATCTACAGAATGGGTTTCTGCCTCTTTCCAAAATCAAATTAACGAGCTAAAATCATCTCACGAATTATTAATTAAAGAATCGGAAACAAACCACGAACTAAAAATTGTTTCACTTATTAAAGATTATGAAGAAAAATTATCTAATACTTTAATTCATTCTAATTTACAAAACACTAAATTAAATGATGAATTAATTAGAATACAATCGGAAAATGAGCAAACTCAGGTAAATATCGCCTCTATTAATTCACAACTAGAAACAAAAAATAGCGAATTAAATACAATAAATTTAAAGTTTAATGAAATTCAAAATCAATTAGAAATAGAAACAGATCGCTTTATAAATTTAAGTGGAGAATTTGAAGCCTTTAAGCAAAATTCATTACTATCATCTAGCGATCAAGTAACTGAATTAAATAATAAAATTGAAAATTATACAATTGAAGTTGAAAACTTAGTTTCAGTTATAGAGAAAACAGCAAACTCATTAAGTGAAACAGAAGCATGTTTAGAATTAAAAGTTCAAGAATTACAAAATGCATCATTACAAATCGACGAATTAAACAAACAATTATTAAATTTCGAATCGAGTGTTTCTGAAAAAAATTCAGAAATAAATAATTCAAAATTAGAACTCGAAAAAATATTTAATCAAAAATTAGAGCAAAGTGAAACAGAGTATCAAAAATTACTGATTGAAAACACAAATATTATTGATGAAATCAATATTGCTCAAGATAAAGTAGAGGCACAAGAATCAGAAATTACTTTGTTAAAAGTAGAATTAGAAGAAGTGAAATTACAAAGTGTGGGAAAAGTTGACTATTTTAAAGAAATACTTTCGAATAGAAACTTCGAAATAACAAATCTTGAATCAAACATTGCTGCATTAAATAAAGAATTACAATTAATTAAAAAAGAAATGGCTTCGGTAAACGAAAATAGTGAAACCATCTCAAAACTGAATGTAAAAATATTAGATGAAAAAGATCAGTTAGCAAATCAGATGTTAAAAATGAACTCGGTAATCGGCTCAATTTCGCAACAAGTTGATAGTGATAGTATTAACGTTGAAGGTTTGAATAATCACCGAAAGAATGTTATATTAGCAAATAATTCAGATGAGGTGAATGGAAAGTCTCAAATGAAAGAACAAATAAACGATTTAGTGCGTGAAATTGATAAGTGCATAGTGTTATTAAGTGCTTAATATTAACGCCCTCTTTTAATGAGCGAAGTAAACATAAAAGTTGAAATAGCCGGTAGCTTTTATCCCCTGAAGGTAAATGCCGATGACGAGCAAAATATAAAGGAGGTTGTTAATTTAATAAATACAAAAATTGCAGAGTTTGAAAAAACATATGCAGTTCGAGATAAAAAGGATGTTTTAGGTATGGTTATGTTGCAATTAGTTGCTCAACTATATAAAAAAGCTAACTCAACCGAAGCAGAATTAAGTAATTTAAAAACACTATTTACTGATGTAGAGGAAATGTTAAAACAACACAACCAAAACATCGAAAATTTTAGCGGAGAGTAAACCAATTGGTTTGCCCGCTTACACGCACAAATTTTAAGATTTAACTTAAAGTTTGTGCGTTTTTTATTAACTATTTTCAAACTTAGTTTGAGAAAAAAAGAGATGAAAAAATGGACATATTAACTATAATTTTTATTGTTGGGGCATTAATTATCGGAATAATTGCAGGATTTATAATTGCTGGTAGTAAATTAAACTCAAGTGTAAATAAAGAAAAAGAAAATTTAATTAAAGAAGCTGAAATAAAATCAGAATCTATAAAACAAGAAAAAATACTTCAAGCAAAAGAAAAGTTTTTACAATTAAAAGCTGATCATGATAAAGCTACTCAAGAAAAAAACTCTCAAATTTTGCAAATTGAAAATAAAACAAAACAAAAAGAAAGTGAAATCAATAAAAAAATTGAAGATTTAAATCGCAAAGATAAAGAAACTGAAACTTTAAAAAATCAAGCTAATCAACAAATTGAATTATATAAATTTCGTTTGGAAGAATTTGAAAAAGGATATAGAAAACAATTAGAAATGCTTGAAAAAATTAGTGGATTAAAAGCAGAAGATGCTAAAGCTCAATTAGTAGAGTCGATAAAAGCTGAAGCTAAAACCCAGTCGATGGTTTATGTAAAAGATATTATGGATGAGGCTAAATTAACTGCAAACAAAGAAGCTAAAAAAATTGTTTTACAAACCATACAGCGAGTTGCTACAGAAACAGCTATAGAAAATTCTATTTCAGTATTTCATATTGAAGGTGACGAAACAAAAGGTAGAATTATTGGTCGTGAAGGCAGAAATATAAGAGCATTAGAAGCGGCAACAGGAGTCGAAATCATTGTAGATGATACACCAGATGCAATTACGCTTAGTTGTTTTGACTCAATTCGTCGCGAAATTTGTCGTTTGGCACTTCATCAATTAGTTACAGATGGACGTATTCATCCTGCACGTATTGAAGAAGTGGTTGAAAAAACAAAAAAAATGCTTGAAGAAGAAATTATTGAAACAGGAAAAAGAACCTGTATCGATTTAGGTATACATGGTCTTCATCCTGAATTAATTCGAATGGTTGGAAGGATGAAATATCGTTCTTCATATGGACAAAACTTGTTGCAACATAGTCGAGAGGTTGCGAATTTATGTGGCATTATGGCAAGCGAAATGGGCTTAAATCCCAAAGTAGCTAAACGAGCAGGATTACTTCACGATATAGGAAAAGTTCCTGATAATGAGCCTGAATTACCTCACGCATTATTAGGAATGAAATTAGCAGAACAATACAAAGAAAAGCCTGAAGTTATAAATGCAATTGGAGCGCATCATGACGAAATTGAAATGAATACTTTATATTCACCTATAATTCAGGTTTGCGATGCTATTAGTGGTGCTCGACCTGGTGCTCGTAGAGAAGTTGCAGAGCAATACATGAAACGTTTAAAAGATTTAGAGTCGTTGGCATTAAGTTATGATGGTGTTGAAAAAACATATGCTATTCAAGCTGGTAGAGAAGTGCGTGTAATTGTTTCGAGTGATAAAGTAACTGATAAAAGAGCCGAAGAATTAGCTTTTGAAATTTCGCAACGCATTCAAACGGATATGACTTATCCAGGACAAGTTAAAGTTACTGTAATAAGAGAAATTCGTGCTACTGGTTACGCAAAATAAAATTTTATATAGAAAATTAACACATTAAAAAAAAATTATGAAAAAAGTATTGAGTCTTTTTATATGTTTATTTAGTTTTATTTTAATGAAATCTCAATTTACTCCAACTTATACTGGAAAACCAATTTATGAAATTATTACAAAAAGATCAGGGGTTACACTAGGAGCAATTAAAGTAGAGTTATTTCCAAACATAGCATATTATCATACTAAAAATTTTGATAGCTTAGTAAGTGTTCATTTTTATGATACAACTGCATTTCATAGAGCTATTCCTAATTTTATGATTCAAGGTGGAGACCCTAATTCTCGTCATGGCGCCATCTCTACATGGGGTTTTGGACAAGCAGGACAACCAAATGTTAATGCTGAATTCACTGTTGCAAAACATTTGAGAGGTCGTTTATCCGCTGCAAGATCAAGTAATATAAATAGTGCTACTTCACAATTTTTTATTTGTGTTGCAAATAATCCAAACTTAGATGGAAATTATTCTGTTTATGGACAAGTGATATCTGGGCTTAATTTTGCAGATACTATTGCCCTTTGTCCAAAGATGGCCAATTACACCAATACACCAATACAAAAAGTAGAAATGTTTATCACCCGCATTGGTTCTAATGATTCAATTCCTAATGTGCCCATTTTACTATCTCCTTCATCAGGAACCACTAATGTTGATACTTCAACTTCTATTCAACTAAAATGGAACCCTGTTAATGGTGCGGTATTTTATCACTTAGATGTTTCTACTGATTCAAATTTTGTTTGGGATGTTATTCGTTCAGTAAATCTAACTTCTTTAACCTATTATCTTAACAATTTGAATTCAAGTACTCAATATTTTTGGAGAATAACAGCAAATAATGGAGGCCGCTCATCATTATCTCAGGTTTGGAATATAAATACAAAGACAAATGGATTTAATTCAAATATAAATTCTAATACAATAGTTAAGCAAAAAATTATAATTTTTCCAAATCCAAGTAATGCTATTTTTAGTTTTTACAATTTAGAAAAAGGAAATAGAATTTTAATTTACGACTTAAACGGAAAAACAATAAAGGAATTAAATATAACTGAACCGTCCGTTAATATAGATATGACTGGTAAAACTAAAGGTAATTATATTTATAAAGTTTTTAAAAGCAAAACTGAACTTAAAAGAGGTACGCTAATAGTTAATTAAAACAGTTGATTATTCAACATAAATTAAAACTGAATTAAGCAACTCTTTATCAATTTCATTAAAAGACATTCCCCTTCGTTCAAAAACTTTTTCGGTAGTTTCAATTAACTTATCTAACCTATATAATTCAATACCATTACTCCCTCCCCAACTAAAATTTGGAATATAAGAAGGTGGGAAGCCTCCACCAAAAATATTAGAACCAACTCCAACAATAGAACCAGTGTTAAACATAGTATTTATTCCTGACTTAGAATAATCTCCCATAATTAAACCACAAAATTGCAATCCTGTATCAATTGATTTTTTTTGTAAATAATTATATAATTTAACATGGCTATAATTATTTTTCAAATTGCTTGTATTAGTATCTGCTCCCAGGTTGCACCACTCTCCAATCACAGAATTGCCTAAAAACCCATCGTGAGCTTTATTACTGAATCCAAACACAACACTGTTATTTATTTCGCCGCCAATTTTACAATGAGGACCAATAGTTGTAGCGCCATAAATTTTAGTATTTAACTTTAATATCGAGTTATCACACAAAGCAAAAGGTCCTCTAATAGCAGAACCTTCCATTACTTCAGAATTAATCCCTAAATAAATTGGACCATCTGAAGTATTAAAAATACATGCTTCAGCTTTAGCGCCTTCTTCTAAAAACACTAAGTTTTTGTCGCCAATTACTCTTACTGATTCACTTAAAGGAATAGATATTTTATTTTTTGTGATAATTTTAAAATCGTTGATTAATGCTTCGGCATTTTTTTGATAAATATCCCAAACATTTGAAAGTTCGAACATAGAGCCAGAAAACTCTATTTTTTGAAAATTATTTAAAAGCTTAAAATCATTAATATTTCCATAAAAAGCAATTATTTTTTTATCGGAACATATACATTGATTTGGCTTTAATTTATTTATTAACTCAACTATAATTGAATTTGGACAGTATTTAGAATTAATAAAAATATTTTCAATGTTTATTAAAACAGGATATTTTTTTTTTAAATAAGAATGAGATAAGTAAGAGCAATTCGTTTTTAATGAAATATCCCATTTTTGTTTAATAGTTAAAATGCCAACCCTTAATTCGGAAATGGGTTTTGTAAATGTGAGTGGAAGAAAATTTTTCCAAATATCAATTTCATCAAATAAAATAAAATTCATTTTAATTAATTATTTAGATTTAATTAATTTAAATTCAGTTCTACGGTTTACTTTGTGTTCATCATCAGAACAGGTTGTTTCATCAGAGCAATGATTAATTAAAAGAGTTTCTCCGAATCCGTTTGTTATTATTTTTTTAGGATTAATTCCTTTACTTACCAAATAGTCTAAAGTTATTTTCGCGCGTTTTTTAGAGAGTTTTAAATTATAATCACTTTTTCCCCTCGAGTCGGCATGAGAATTGATTTCGACCGAAAGAGTCGGTACAGATTTTAAAGTTTTGACTAATTTATTTAAAATATTTTTATCTTTTTCGTTGAAATTAAATTTAGCAACATCATAATTTACATTTTCAAAAATAGTATCAATTACAACAACTTTATTTTGATTAAAAGAGTTATTTGGTATTGATTTATTGACAACGATTGGTTTTTTCTTTTTAACAAAAGGAGTGTTAAGTATAAGTTCATCAATTTTTAATTCTCCTAAAGCCATTTTGTCAATGGCTAAGAGTTTAAATATAAATTTTCCACCTTGTAGATCAATAATTTTATAAATAGATCCTTTAGCATCTGATAAATAAATCCTCTTTACCCTATTTAAACTTGTATCCTTTGCTAATGCCTCAAAAAAATAATTTTTGTTCGCCTTAAGCTCTTTAAATTTAAACTTACCTTTGTTACTAGTTACCCATATTTGTTCTTCAGGACCATCAGATTGACGTAATTTTATTTTAGCATTAATAATTGGTTTTCGATTTTGATTATACATAAAGCCATACATATCCATTGCTAAATCAACGTCTTCAATTAACATATCATCAAAAGTAGACTTATCTGTGTTTAAAATTTTAAAATCAAAATTTTCCTTTTTGTTAGTTACAAAAGATTTTAATTCTTTACCACTACTATTTTTAAGGGCTATTTTAGTTCCCTCTGGTAATTCTACGTCACTTTCTAAGATTGATATTATATAATTTTGATCGGCTGGGAGATTACGAAAAGAGAAAGATCCAGATTCGTTAGTGGTTACTATTTCTACTACATCACCAAAATCATTTGTTAATTTAATTTTCGTATTTATTAAAGGTTTTCCAACTCCGGTTCCATAAACTAAATTACCAGCCATCACAATATCATCTTGTGTATTGAGGATTGGTAATGCGTAAGGATCTAATGGTAAACTTTTAAATGCAAATTTATTTTCACTTTCTTTGGTTGTTACTCTTGAAATTACACTATCATTACCAGCTAGATAGTATCTTGCCTTGCCAGTTAATTCAGGGTCATCTTCTTGAATTACAGCTAAAAATTTTTTCTCGCTACTAATATTTTTAAATTTAAAATAACCTCGATTATCTGTAAAAGTGCTATCTACAGCCTTTCCATCTTCATCATATAAAATAACTTTTTTATTTTTAGCGGCATCAGAAATATCCTCTGTTAATAAAACAATCCCATCTAAAACGATAGACTTAGATTTGTAATTAAAACTATAAATATCATCTTTACCTTTTCCGCCGCTTCTATCAGATGAAAAATATCCAGTAGAATCGTTTAAAAAGGTGATTCCAAAATCATCTTTACTACTATTTAAACTAAGACCTTCGTTTCTGAGTAGTATCCATTTAGAATCTATTTTTTTTGCTGAATAAATATCTAAACCACCAAATCCCGGCAATCCGTCGGAAGAGAAAAATAAAGTGCTATCACTTTTATAAGAAGGATATAATTCATTTCTACTTGTATTAATATCAGGACCTAAATTTTTTGGTAAACTCCATGACTCTCCTTGTTTTTCAGACATCCAAATATCTTTACCTCCATATCCACCTGGCATATCACTTATAAAAAACAAATATTTATTATCATCGCTAATACACGGATGTGCTAATGAATAGTCATCACTATTATGTTCAAATTCTACTATACTGTCCCATTGAGAATCGTGTCCTTTTGCAATGAATATCTTTGCTCTATTAATAGTTTTATCACCTTCATAAATTGCTCTAGTAAAATAAAGTATATTATTATCTTTATTAATACAGATTGGCCCATCATGAAAATCTGAGTCAATATTTTTAGAGAATTTTTTGGATTTTGAACTTTCTCCTTTTTTAACTTTAGAGGAATAAATATTTAAATAAGATTGTCCGTCGTAATCATTTAATTCTTCGCCAGAAAAATCAAAATCTTCACGTTCAGCAACATAAATCAAATTATCTTTAAATAAAAAAGGAGAAAATTCTGAATTTTTAGTATTTAATGATTGTAAATTTTTTACTTGATATTCGATAGGTTTAGATAAATAATACTTAATCTCTTGACAAAATTTCATAGCAGATTTTGCCCTTTCATCTCCAGACGCTAAATTAATATATGTTTCGTATTGAATGACAGCTTGCTCATATTTAGTTTTAGCTTTTAAAACTTCAGCATAATTATAATAAAATTCAATTGGTAATTTTATGTTTATTGAGAATGCTTCTTGATAAGCTATTTCTGCCTTATCAAATTCGCTAATTAATTTATAACTATTTCCTAATTTAACCATAGCTTCTTCGCGTTGATCAGGTTTAGATTTTGAAACTTTTTTATAATATTTTATTGCCAAAGCATATTGCGAATTATCATAAAACTCGTTTGCTTTAGTTAATTGAGAAAAAGTTTTTGTTACCAAAAATTGAGCAAAAACTAATAAACATATTTTTCGAAACAACAACATTATAAAAATCGCGGATTAGTTGTTCTTTTTTTATTTAATTTTTGTGTACCAAAATCTAAACTTAACATTAACTCATGACTAGAACCAAAATTTAATTGATTGCTTAAACCTGAATCATAAGAATATCCAACTTTGAAATTATTTGTTACAAAATATTGCATTAATCCGCCTGGACCATATGAACTACGATAAAATGCACCCAACCATATCTTTTTATTAATTAAAAAATTACAATTAAAATCATAACTTAATGAAGTAACTGAATATTTTACCATTAATGTTGGAGCAAAAATTAAATTTTGATTTATCTGAAAAGACTTTCCTGAATTAAAAAACACATGAGGAGATAAATGATATTCTGTACTATTTGTATCAGCTTTATAAATACTAGGGGAATTAATATGAGAAATACTCATTCCAGCAAAAAAAGTGTGAGACTTTAAATACAATCCTCCATTAATATCTAAAACATTATTAGTTTGATTTTGGTTAAAACTTGATGGAAATTCAGAATTATAAAAAGTTACTTCATTAAAATCAAACTGATATCTATTAAATCCCGCATTAAGTCCGAAAGATAATTTCATTTTGGAATTTAACTTTAAAATATAAGCCGCATTACCAAATATAGAAATAACATTTCGGGGGCCCATTTCGTCGTTGGTTATTGTTAATCCTAAACCAATATTTTTATTTATAACCGGACCGTGTAAACTCAAACAATTTGTTTTAGGTGCACCTGGAATGCCCACCCATTGTTGCCTACTTATAACAATGGCTGAGAGAATATCCCGAGCACCAGCATAAGCAGGATTAATTAGTAATTGATTAAATTGATAAAGATTATATTGAGCATCTTGCTGCGATTTAACAGAAAAAGCAAAGCTGCAAATGATAGAAATTAAAATTAATTTTTTCATAATTAATAATAAATCAAATATTTAATAAAACATATTGATTGTTTTATTAGTTATATTAAAATAAACAATGTAAATATAGTTATTTATCAATGAATTGAAGAAAATGAATATTAAAAAAAATGAATAACGCTAAAATTAAACGTTATTCAATTAACAAATCACTTTTAATTATCTTAATCATTTAATTTTAGCCGATTTTACTCCAGTTTGGTCTATTTTTTTGGTCGTGAAGAAGTTGATTTTCAAATACTTTATTTTTTTCTAATTCAAAATTAACATCCTCATCTAAAATTCTTTGGGCACCCTGTCTAGCCAATTGTAATATCTGTCCATCTTGAGCTAAATTTGCCAATTTTAAATCTAATACACCGCTTTGTTGAGTTCCTTCAATATCTCCGGGGCCACGTAATTTTAAATCAACCTCACTAATTTCAAAACCATCGTTTGTTCTTACCATAGTTTCCATTCTTAATTTACTGTCTTGGCCGAGCTTATATCCTGTCATTAAAACACAATAGCTTTGATCGGCTCCACGCCCTACCCTTCCTCGTAACTGATGTAATTGTGATAAGCCAAAACGTTCGGCGCTTTCAATAATCATAACACTAGCATTAGAAATGTTAACTCCAACTTCAATAACTGTAGTGGCAACCATAATTTGAGTTTGGTGTTCAATAAATCGTCGCATTTCAAATTCCTTTTGATCGTTAGATAATTTACCATGAAGAATGCTGATTTGATAATTTGGTTGAGAAAATTCAAAAACTAAATCGTCGTAACCTTGCTGTAAATTTTGATAATCTAGTTTTTCACTTTCTTTGATTAAGGGATAAACAACATATATTTGTTTACCCAAAGCAATTTGTTCTTTAATAAATTCTATTACTCTTAAACGTTGATTTTCAAAGTAATGAATAGTTTTAATAGGCTTTCGTCCAGGAGGTAACTCATCTATCAAACTTGTATCTAAATCGCCATAAAAAGTCATTGCCAAAGTTCGAGGTATAGGAGTAGCGGTCATAATTAACATGTGTGGTGGGCAAATATTTTTTTCACGAAGCTTTGCTCTCTGAGCTACACCGAAACGATGTTGTTCATCGATTACGACAAGACCTAAATTTTTAAATTGCACAACATCTTCTATTAAAGCATGGGTGCCTATTAAAATATTAATTTCACCGTTGAGTAATTGCTGATGAATAATTCTTCTATTTTTTATTTTTGATGATCCTGTTAATAATGCGATCTTGATATTAATAGATTTCAAAAAATGTTGAAATGTTTCGAGATGTTGTTGAGCTAATATTTCAGTTGGAGCCATTAAACAAGTTTGAAAATTATTATCAAGAGCTAACAGCATACTCATCAATGCGACTAAGGTTTTGCCGCTCCCTACATCTCCTTGAAGTAAACGATTCATTTGTCGGCCACTCCCCATATCTAATCTAATTTCTTTAATAACTCTTTTTTGTGCATTTGTTAATTCAAAAGGTAAATGGAGATTAAAAAAATCGTTAAATAACAGTCCTACTTTCGAAAAAATAAAACCCTTAACCGTATTAGCTCTTATTTTATTTAATTTTAGTAGCCTTAGTTGAATATAAAACAACTCTTCAAACTTTAATCTTAATGTGGCTTCCTTAATTTGTTTATTACTATCTGGAAAATGGATAAATTTATAAGCTTCGAAACGACTCATCAAATGATAATCATTAATTAAATCAGTACTTAAATTTTCTTGAATGTCAGTTGTTTGTAATTGAGCTAATAAATTACGCTGTGCTTTTCGAATACCTTCACTATCTAAACCAAATAATTTTAATTTTTCGGTAGAATTATAAACTGATTGAAAAGCTGATTGTTGTTTTAATAAATCTTCAGATATAATGGATATTTCGGGGTGTGGAATATTAAATTTACCATTAAATAATGAGGGTTTTCCAAATACGATATACTCTTGGCCTAGTTTTAATTGTTTTGAAACCCAATTGTAAGATTTAAACCAAACCAATTCTATTATTCCAGTATTATCTTTAAATAAAACAACAAGACGTTTGGTGTTTTTTTGTCCGACTATTTCCATTTTTAACAAAAACCCTCTTAATTGAATAAAAGGCATTTCATCAGAAGCTTGAGAAATTGTATGAAATTTTGTTCTGTCAACATACCTAAAAGGAAAATAAGTCAATAAATCCTTATACAAAAAAATATTGAGTTCTTTTTTTAAAACCTCTGCTCTTTGTGGGCCAATGCCCTTTAAATATTCTATAGGTCTGTCTAACATTTGGATATAAAATTACTATAAGAAGTTTGTTGAAACAATTGAAAATTTATTAATCTATTTAATAGTTATAAACGTAATTTTATACTTAATTAATAAAATAAATGATAAAAAAAATATTAATATGTTTCATAATGGCTTGTAATTTATTTTGTAAAGGTCAATTTATGGATACGATTTTCAGTGTAATTAAACAACAAAAAAGTTTTAATCTTAATTTAGAATCAAGAATCAGTTTTATAAATAATAAATCAATTAGTGTAAATGGTTTAAGGGTTGGGATATCTTTTAATAGAAAACTTAGAATTGGAGGGGGGGTTAGTTGGTTAAATTCTGATTTATATTTAGATAAAGAAAAACAGTATTTAAAATTTGTTTATTTATGTTTATATTCAGATTTAGTATTTTATAAAACTAAACGATGGCAGTTAAGCGTTCCTATTCAAATTGGAATGGGAAGTTCATGGTTTCAGAATGAAAGCCCTTTTTATTTCCCAAATAAATATTCAAAATATTTTTTATTTTTATATGAACCGGGTATTACAACTCAGTTCAAAATTTTTAAATGGCTTGGGTTTGGTTCAGACATTGCTTATCGCTTTACCTTAAAAAACAAGGAAAACATTGGAGGAAATTTGAATTCTCCTACCTATAGTTTAAAAATATTAACTTGGTTCGACTATTTATATTATGATATGTTTCCAAAAAGTAAACTAAGCGTTAAATACGGCCCAAGTTTTTGGTAAATATAAAAATGATTAAAAAAATTAAGAAACCTTAACAGCCTCGAAACATTTTAATTCACCAGAATTACCCATAAAATCTGCATCAATATCAACTAAACCAACCTTTTTTATTTGATCCTTTGAGAGTGGTTTTCCTAATAACCAACGATCGTCTTGTAATTTTAGATCTACATCTTTTCCTGCTAGAACTTGGTTTAATTGTTTTTGAGTTAAAAACAAAACTGAATTTTCCTCATCTTCACTTTCTGAAAGTAAAAGTGTACCTACTAATTTTAATTTTGGAACTTCGGGTTTATATTTAAAACCTAAATCGTTTTGTGAATTAATTTCAATATAATTAATATCAGTTATGTGAATTTCTGCCATTGGTAATTTTTTGGTAAATTTAGTAAAAATAGGCAAGTTTAACAATTAAAAAAGCTAAAAATTTTTTAAAAAAATTGTTTTGTAAATTTATTAGTTTGATGCTTTTAATGAAAAAGTAAAAGTAGTATTTTTCCCAATATTACTTTCGACTTTGATTGATTTTTCGTGAGCATCAATAATATGTTTTACTATGGCTAAGCCTAAACCAGTTCCACCTTGTTCTCTGCTTCGACCTTTATCTACACGATAAAAACGCTCAAAAATACGAGGCAAATGAATTTCATCTATACCATCGCCATCGTCTTTAATTTCAATTACCACATCGTCGTTTAAATAATTAAGTGAAATCGATATTGTTCCATTATCTTTACCATACTTAATACTATTAGTAATTAAATTTACTAAAACCTGCCTAATTCTATACTTATCTGCTACAACATTTATAGGCTTATCATACTTTTTTTCTAATTCTAATTTAATATTTCTTTTTGCTGCATTTAACTCTAATAAAGTATAAATTTCCTTACATAAATTAGCAATATCAAAAGTATCAAAATCTAAATGTAAGCCGCCAGTTTCTAATTGTGTAATAGTTTCTAAATCATCAATAATATTTATTAGTCTATCAATACTTTTTTCAGCCCGATTTAAATAGTCAACATTCACCAATGGGTCTGAAATCCCACCATTTATTAATGTATCCACATAACCTTGTATATTAAAAACAGGGGTTTTTAACTCATGAGATACGTTACCTAAATATTCTTTTCGATAACTATCTAAATTCTCGAAATGCTTTACTTCTTTTTCACGCGATTCTATTAAAAAATTTACTCTTTGATTTAACAATTCCAGTGAGTCTTCATCTTCTAACTGATTTTGTTTTTGTGGAATTTCATTATTTAAAAAACGTACTCTGATTTTTTCGGTTAAAGCATTTACTTTATTATTTACTTCAACATAATAGAAATAATATAAAACTATAAAGCAGGAGATAAAGGTTGCAAAACTGGAAATTAATAAATAAGAAAAATCTACTTTAAAATCTCCAAAATACTTAAGTATTAAAAAACACATTACACAAACTAAAGCGTTAATTAAACCCAGCTTAAAAATTTGGGAGCTTATTTTTTTTTCTTTTTTCAAAAAATAATTAATTAAAATTAAATAAATAATGTGAAAACAAAAAAAAATCCCTACCAAATTGATTATAGGGATTTATAAATTAGTATTATTAAAAATATTTAATCAACCAAAATAATTACTTTATTTTTTAAGATTTCAACCACGCCGCCATTAATTGAAAATTCAAGTTTGTTATTATTTTCCTCAACCAATTCTAATTTTCCAGATTTTAAAGACGAAATCATTGGAGCATGATTATCCATTACACCAAAACTACCCTCACTTCCAGGAAATACTATATACTTCACAGAACCATCAAATAATTTTTTATCGGGAGTAATAATTTCTAATTTCATGTTATTTATTAATTAAAATTAAAAAAAAGAAATCTGTCTAAGTCTTTATTTAGACTCAGCTAAGATTTTCTTGCCTTTTTCAATTACTTCTTCGATAGTACCAACTAAATTAAATGCCGCTTCAGGGTATTCATCTACTTTTCCATCTAAAATCATATTAAAGCCTTTTATTGTATCTTCAATACTAACATATACGCCTTTTAAACCCGTGAATTGTTCGGCTACATAAAATGGCTGAGATAAAAAACGTTGAACACGACGGGCGCGATGAACAACTAATTTATCTTCTTCACTTAATTCGTCCATTCCTAAAATAGCA
>SYAL01000013.1 GCA_005787585.1 Bacteroidota bacterium | reverse complement strand
TTTTAACTTTGAAGGTGGCTGTTATGCAAAATGTGTGGATTTAACAGCAGAAAAAGAACCACAAATTTTTAGTGCGATTAAATTCGGTTCATTATTAGAAAATATTGATTTTTACGAAGGCACGTCTACAGTGGATTACTCAAATATTTCTAAAACTGAAAATACCCGTGTAAGTTACCCTGCAAATTATATCACTAATGCTGTTACACCTGCAGTAGGGGATATACCAAAAAATATTTTCTTTTTAACTTGTGATGCATTTGGAGTTTTACCGCCAATCAGTAAATTAACCACCGGCCAAGCCATGTATAATTTTATTAGTGGATACACTGCTAAAGTTGCCGGTACCGAAATGGGTATTACCGAACCTTCTACTACATTTTCAGCTTGTTTTGGAAAAGCATTTCTACCCTTACACCCAACAAAATATGCTGAATTATTAGGTGAAAAATTAAAAAAACATAATGTAAATGTGTGGTTATTAAATACTGGCTGGGTTGGCGGTTCTTATGGTGTTGGAAGTCGTATTAAGTTATCTTATACACGTGCATTAATTACTGCTGCGTTAACGGGTGGCTTAGATAATGTGGAATTTGGAACAACATCTTATTTTCAATTAAAATTCCCTAAAGTATGCCCTGGTGTACCTTCAGAAATATTAGAGCCAATGAACGCTTGGAATGATAAAGTAGCCTTTAATAAAGTTGCACAAAATTTGGCGGCTTCATTTATAAAGAATTTTGAACAATATGCTTCTGCTGCAAATGAAGAAATTTTATCGGCTGCGCCAAGATTAGAATTAGTAGTTTAATAATAAAAATTAATTTTACTAGTCATTAATCATCAGTAAATCTAAATTTTATCTTTGCTTAAATAATAATTATGTCTACCACTAAAATCTTCAATAAAGGTCCAGTTTCTAATTTTATAGAAAATCATTATAAGCATTTTAATGCAGCGGCTTTATTAGATGCTGCTAAAGGATATGAAACACATTTAACCGAGGGCGGAAAAATGATGGTGACTTTGGCTGGAGCAATGAGTACAGCGGAATTAGGGAAATCCTTAGCAGAGATGATACGACAAGGTAAAATTGATATTATTTCTTGTACTGGTGCAAATTTAGAAGAAGATATTATGAATTTAGTGGCCCATAGTTTTTATAAGCGTGTTCCTAATTACCGTGATTTATCTCCAAAGGAAGAATGGGATTTATTAGAAAATCATTATAATCGTGTAACCGATACTTGTATTCCAGAGGAGGAAGCTTTTCGCCGATTACAAAAACACATTTTTAAAATATGGAAAGATGCAGATTCTTCAGGGGAGCGTTATTTTCCGCACGAATACATGTACAAAATTTTATTAAGTGGTGAGTTAAAACAGTACTATGAAATAGATCCAAAAGACAGTTGGATGCTTGCAGCAGCAGAACGCAATTTGCCTATAGTAGTTCCCGGCTGGGAAGACAGTACTATGGGAAATATTTTTACATCGTATGTAATTAAAGGACAAATAAAGGCAAGTACTATTAAAAGTGGCATTGAATACATGGCATGGTTGGCCGAGTGGTATCCTAAAAATAGTGGAGGAAAAGGAGTTGGTTTTTTTCAAATCGGTGGTGGTATTGCAGGAGATTTTCCAATTTGCGTTGTACCAATGTTATATCAAGATATGGAAATGCATGATGTTCCTTTTTGGAGTTATTTTTGTCAAATTTCAGATTCAACAACCTCTTATGGTTCTTATTCAGGTGCAGTTCCTAACGAAAAAATTACCTGGGGTAAATTAGATATACACACCCCTAAATTTATTGTAGAAAGTGACGCTACAATTGTAGCACCATTGATTTTTGCTTGGGTATTGGGTTGGTAGAAATATTTTTTTAATATTTTATTAACCGATTTAGTCCATAAATACCGAATCAATTTGATCTCTTAAATTATAACGACTGCTCATTACTTCTCCATAAGCACCAGCACTTCTTATGGCAATTAAATCGCCACGATCAGTTTCAGGTAATTCAACCGACTTACCAAAACAATCACTACTTTCGCAAATTGGACCAACCACATCGTATTTTTTTTCGAATTGTACATTTAATTTTGAAATATTTTCAATTTTATGATAAGCTTGATAAAGAGCAGGTCTCAGTAACTCTGTCATACCAGCATCTAAAATTAAAAAATTGGTATTAATTCCTTTTTTTAAATATAATACACGGCTGATTAAACTTCCGCAAGAAGCTACAATTGAACGTCCTAATTCAAAATGTATTTTTTGCTGAGGTAGATTTTTTAAAAACGTTTTAAATACAAAAAAGTATTTTTCAAAATTAACAATCACTTCATTATCTGGTTCTTTATAATTTATCCCTAATCCTCCACCTAAATTTAAATGTTCTGCTTCTAATTCTTTTTGAATAAACCATTGATTGATTTCATTTACCCTAGTGCATAATTCTTTAAAAGCAGATAAATTTTGAATTTGAGAGCCAATATGAAAATGTAATCCCTTAAATTTTATATATTTTAGTGTTTTTAATAACTCTACTAAATTATCAAATTCATGAGGGTTGATTCCAAATTTATTTTCTTCTAAACCGGTAGTAATATATTTATGAGTATATGCGTCAACATAAGGATTAATTCTAATAGCGATATTAGTTATGTAGTTTTTTTGTTTAGAAAGTTCGTTAATGACTATTAATTCTTGTAAACTCTCAACATTAAAACAGAAGATAGAATGATCAATAGCAAAATTTATTTCTTTATCGCTTTTACCAACTCCAGCAAATACAATTTCAGTATTTTTAAATCCACATTCCAATGCCCGTTTCACCTCATTTCCACTAACACAGTCGGCACCCAAACCAGAATTTTTAATCATCTTTAAAATAGTAGGATGAGGATTAGCTTTTAATGCATAATGAATAAAGTAATTTTCAGGAATTGATTTTTTTAGAGCACTCAAGGTTTCTTTTAATAATTGAGTATTATAAAAATAAAAAGGAGTTTCAAGTGATTTAAAATGGTCTATATGTTTGTTTTTAAACATTTTTGATTAATTATAATTAAATAAATGTGAATTTAAAGCTTCAAGAGCTTGTTTTTTAAAATAACTATTTACTAAAACCGAAATATTATTTGGGCTTCCGCCATAAGAAACCATCCTTAAAGGAATATCTTTTAAAGCTTTAAGAACTATATAACCAAAGCCTGCGGTTTCTTTAGGCAATTGACCTACTACACAAATAATAGTTTGATTTTCATCTATTTCAACGGTGGCAATTTCTTTGAGTTCGCTAACAATTTCTTTTAAATAACTGTTATTGTCGATTGTTAACGAAACAGCTACTTCGCTAGTACAAATCATATCAATGGGTGTTTTATAACGCTCAAAAATTTCAAATATAGCCCTTAAAAATCCATGTGCCAATAACATTCGGTCGCTTTTAATATTAATGGCGGTTATACCATCTTTAGCAGCTACAGCTTTTATACCAATATTAGAAATAAGATTAGATATCAATGTACCTTGCGCTTCAGGTTGCAATGTGTTTTTTAAACGTACAGGAATATTTTTTTTCTTTGCTGGTAAAATACAAGTTGGATGTAATATTTTTGCACCAAAATATGCCAACTCAGCAGCCTCATCAAAACTTAATTTATTAATTGGATGAGTTTTATTTACAATTCTAGGATCGTTATTATGCATACCATCAATATCGGTCCAGATTTGTATTTCCTGACTATTAACTGCCGCTCCAATAATTGATGCAGAATAATCACTACCTCCTCGTTTTAAATTATCAATTTCGCCAAAGACATTTCTACAAATATAACCTTGAGTAATAAATAATTTCTGGGTTGGGTGTTTATTTAATTCCTCTTTAAGATATTTTTCAATGTAATCTGAGTCTGGTTCTTCGTTTTCATTTAATTTCATAAAATTAAGTGCAGGAATAATTTCAGAGCTAATTCCACTTTCTTTTAAGTAGAAATGAAACAATGCTGTGCTAAGTAATTCACCCTGAGCTAAAATAACTTTTTCTTCGTTTTTAGTAAATACATCTAATGTAAAGGATAACATAAAAGTAAAATGAGTATTCAAGAGTTGTGTTGCTATATTTAAACCATCATTTGTTTTAAAAAGTTCAGAAATAACATGGGTATATTTTTCTTTCAATTCATTAATTAAATCTGTCGCTTTATTAACATCTTGTTCATTTAGTTTTTGGCAAATATCAAATAAGGCATTAGTGGTGCCGCTCATGGCGCTTAAAACAACTATTTTTGGTGTTGAATTTACTGTAATATTGACTAAATCTTTTATTCTTTGAGCTGAGCCAACGCTGGTTCCACCAAATTTTAAAATTAAAAACATATTTTATAAAATTATTATTGAAAGATTAAAAAGTGATTACGAGAAATTTATTTCAAAGATATTATTCAATTTCATAACTCTGCTTAGATTTATTTTCGATGAAAAATTATTTGCCATCTTTTTTTGCCTACAAATAAATATTTTTTAAATAAATTAAAGAAGAGCATTATTTGGTTTTTGTAAAAAGCTTTGATAATGTTCAAAACTTTTAAGATTAGGCTTTTGTTCAAAAATTCCAAAAACGCAGCTTCCGCTGCCACTCATACTAGAATATATAGCGCCCTCAGAATAAAAAAGTTTTTTTAATTCTTTAATTTTTGGATATTTTAAAAACACAGATTGTTCAAAATCATTCACCAAGTTATTCTTCCATTCGTCAAGCGGCATTTTTTCAATAATGGTTTTTAATTCTATTGTTGGTGTTTTATAAACTAAATGATCAAAGGCATCTTTTGTATTACTATAAATGCCTGGAAACACCAATAAAATAAAATAACGATTTAGATTAATATTGATGCTTGAAAACTCATCACCTTTTCCTTCGGCAAAAACTGGTTTGTTATTAATAAAAAATGCACAGTCACTTCCTATTTGTGAAGCCAGTTGGCACATTTCGTCTGATGAGAGTCCTAAATCAAATTTAGAATTTATTAAGGTGATAAAATAAGCTGCATTTGAACTCCCACCTCCCAAGCCAGCACCCAATGGTATACGTTTAACTAAATTAACTTTAATTGCAGGTAATTTCGTTTTATTATTTATCAGTTGCCAAGATTTATAAATCAAGTTATTTTCAATTGGCACATTTATATTTAGACCAGATTGTGAAAAATTAAATCCATTTTTTATACAATCATCTTCAATAACTTCTAATGCATCAAACCAATTAATAGGATAAAAAACCGTTTTTAGATTATGAAAGCCGTCCAAACGTTTATTGATAACGTTTAAACCTAAATTAATTTTACAATTTGGGAAAACTAGCATTTTTTGTTCAAATTTTGATGTTCAAATTAATTTTGCTAAATTGCAACAAATTTACATCAAACTAGTATTAGCATGAAAAAAAATATTTTTTGTTTTACGTTTTTAGTTGCATCAATCTTCATTTTTTTTAGTTGCTCTAAAGAACCAAACGTTGCCCCTGAGGCCGACGTTGAACTCCAATCTTCAATAGATGCCTCTTTTGCTAATTTTATAGTTACTGATATTGATATGATTTGTAGCTTTATTGGAGAAAATAACCTTTATCCAAAATTTTATGTTGCAGCTGCTGGCTCTCCAACTTTTGTTGTTAATAGAGATCCTGACGCAAAGCAATTATCAGTTTCTTTTAATAAAACTAAGTGTGCTGATGGCAGAGTCAGAGATGGTTCAATTATTATTAAATATGCTTATGACCCAACTGTTAGTAGCATTAACCCACCAAATACCGATTATTACAGACAATTTGGCTTTGTTGGTCGGGTTAGTCTAATAAGTTACAGGGTAGATGGCTGGTTAGTTAAAAAAAGGGCAGGAACTACCTATGATTTAATTATCAGAAATAAAAGACCTAACGCAGATCGACCTATAGTAGATAAAATATCTTGGACAATTGAAGGTAAATTAGAATTTACCGATTCATTAAATACTAACCCTAGTATTACTTGGGAAGGTATTTTAACAAAAACACTTCCTTTAATCGCTGATCCAAAAGCAGAAAATGATTATGGTTTTAAGCAGGATTCTGTATTCAAAAATACGCCTAAAACCTTATTAGATATAAATCCAATTAATTGGCAAAAAGCCACAGTTAAATATACTGGAGAGTCTTTTGGTTTTACTTCTTTTAATGTACCTTATAAATTTAAGATTTACGATGCAACTCCTGTTGAAAGAAATTTCACTTGTTACCCTGATAAAGTATCAGGTGTAACTTTAACTAACACAGTGGGTGTTGTTAATACTTCTTACGAAGAATTTCATCCATTTATTGGCGGGGTTGCTTCTTTTACTACTGGAACTAAATACCCAAGAGAGATTTATTTTGACAACGCGTCTAATCAATTTGGTGGCGCTGATAATCCTCTAAAATTACCGGCTCAATGTGATAACAAAGCTGCAGTTCAAATTAAAGGTATTTATTACCCGATTGATTTAAAAAAGTAATTTATTTTTAATTAAATAAAAAAAAGCTACCTAAATGGTAGCTTTTTTTATTATATAAATTATAAAAAAATTAAACTAACATAGTAATAGGATTTTCTATAAATATTTTTAAAGTCTGTAAAAAAGCGGCCCCAGTGGCCCCATCAACAGTTCGATGATCACAAGCAAGCGTTAGTTTCATCACATTACCAGGCACTACAATATTGTTTTTTACAACGGGTACTTGTCTTATAGCCCCCACTGATAATATACACGATTCGGGTGAATTAATAATAGATGTAAAAGACTCAATACCAAACATACCTAAATTTGAAACTGTAAAAGTATTACCCTCCCAATCGATAGGTTGTAATTTTTTATCCTTTGCACGTTTACCCAAATCTTTTACTTCCTTAGAAATTTGAAATAGTGATTTTTGATTGGCAAAACGAATAACTGGAACCAAAAGACCATCGTCAACTGCAACAGCTACACCAATATGTATATGGTTATAAAATCTTATTTTATCTCCCATCCAACTTACGTTTACTTTTGGGTGTTTTTTTAAAGCAGCAGCAGAGGCTTTGATAATTAAATCGTTGAATGAAATTTTTGTATCATCAATTGAATTAATTGCTGTTCTTGAAGCAATAGCATTATCCATATCTACCTCTATGTTGAGGTAGAAGTGAGGCGCACCATTTTTACTTTCTAATAATCTTCGAGCAATAGTTTTGCGCATTTGCGAAATTATTTCGTCTTGATATGATTCAGAACCAGATTGAAAAGTATTTTGGTTGTCAGAGAAAAAATGTTTATAATTTTCTATATCTACTTTTGTAATTCTACCATTTTCGGCTGAGCCTTTAATCTTTGCTAAGTCTATTCCTTTATCTTTAGCCATTGATTTTGCTAATGGAGAAGCTTTAATTCTATTTTCTAAATCAGATTGATTAGTTTGTTTTATGTTTGGAGATGCGGATATTTCATGATTTGAAATATCATTTTTGATTATTTGTTCAGTTAATGATGGCCTTACTATGTTGGTATTAGCAATTGTTTTAAGAATAGATTGAACATCTTCTCCACCCTTTCCTAAAATAGCAATAATAGAATCAACAGGTACAGCTTGTTTTTCTTGAACGCCAATATGAATCAAAACTCCGTCTTGAAAAGATTCAAATTCCATAGTAGCCTTATCAGTTTCAATATCTGCCAATAATTCGCCTGATTTTATTTTGTCGCCAACTTTTTTATGCCACTTAGCAATAACACCATCTGTCATAGTATCACTCAATTTAGGCATCCTCACTACTTCAACACCTGGCGGAACTATGCCACTTGCTTTATTATTAAGAATTGATTCAGGTAATTTAGTATTTGTTTTTGTTGGTTCAGGTACTTTAATTAAACTGGTAATATCCTCGCCAGCTTGTCCTAAAATAGCGATAATAGAATCAACAGGTACAGCTTGTTTTTCTTGAACACCAATATGAAGTAATATCCCATCTTGAAAAGATTCAAATTCCATAGTTGCTTTATCAGTTTCAATATCGGCCAATAATTCGCCTGATTTTATTTTATCGCCAACTTTTTTGTGCCACTTAGCAATAACACCATCTGTCATGGTATCACTCAATTTGGGCATTCTTACTATTTCGGCCATTTTATATTAAATGTTTTGATTTACGGCTATGGGTGTTAAATTAATCAACAATAAACGGATAATTTGGTTCTGCATAAACATCTTTGAACAATTCTTCAGGTTCAGGGTAAGGACTATCTTCGGCAAATTGAATACTCTCATCAACTAAAGCTTTAACTCGAACTTCAATAGCTTCAATTTCTGTTTCGTTTATCCATTTATTATTTTTTAATGTGTTTAATACTTTTTCAATAGGATCTTGAGTTTGATATTCTTTTACTTCTTCTTTTGTTCTGTATGTTTGAGCATCACTCATGCTATGTCCTTTATAGCGATAGGTTTTCATTTCTAGAAATGTTGGTCCATCACCTCTGCGTGCTCTTGCCACCGCTTCTTCCATAGCTTCATGAACTGCTTCGACAGTAAGCCCATCAACTGGTTTGCTTGGCATATCATAAGCTAAACCAAGTTTCCATAAGTCGTGAACGTTGCTTGTTCTTTCTACACTGGTTCCCATGGCATATCGATTGTTTTCAACAATAAATATTACAGGTAATTTCCAGGTCATTGCCATGTTAAATGTTTCGTGAATTGCACCTTGTCTTACGGCGCCATCGCCCATTGAACAAACGCAAACATTATCTGTACCTAAATATTTTTCGGCAAAAGCAATTCCAGCGCCAAGAGGTACTTGCCCACCAACAATACCGTGTCCGCCAACAAAACCATATTCTTTACTAAAAATATGCATACTTCCACCTTTGCCTTTACTACAACCTGTAATTTTCGCATACATTTCGGCCATTACGTATTTGGGATGTAGCCCCAAACCTATTGGGTGAGCGTGATCTCTGTATGCAGTAATGTGTTTATCACCAAATTTTGTTGCACTTACAGTGCCAGCAACAATTGCTTCTTGTCCTATATATAAATGACAAAATCCTTTTATTTTTTGTTGCACATAAACTTGTCCGGTTTTTTCTTCGAACTTTCGCATCAATAACATGGATTCAAACCACTTAAGATAGTTTTCTTTTGTAAATTTTGATTTTTTATCTATTGTTGTTTTTGCCATTTACAAATATTATTTAAAATACAAAAATAGCAGAAAATTAGTAAAAAAAGGCTTTAATTTAAGATTAGTTTTGTTTAATCAATTGTAAAATAAAATTTTGGAATTTTAAAATATCTTTAATTAAATAATTTTGGGTTATTTGTAAATAACTATAATTAGTAGTATATTTAAACTATAAATTATAGCAATGAGTAAAATTTCATCTAACATTCGTTTTTTACGCCAATTAAAAGGCTTGTCTCAAGAGCAATTAGCAGACGATTTAAAAGTAACGAGATCGCGCATAGGCGGCTATGAAGAGGCGCGTAATGAACCACCTATAGATCTTTTAATTAGATTGTCGGAGTATTTTCATATTGCAATAGATGCTTTAGTAAGAGGTGATTTAAAAAAAACAAATTTAGATGGATTAATGAAGGTGGGTAAAAATCGTATTTTATTTCCAATTCTTTTAGACAGTGATGGAAATGATATGGTAGAATTAATTCCATTAAAAGCTTCGGCAGGTTATTTAAGAGGTTATGCCGATCCTGATTACATCGAAAAATTACCACAAATGCGATTACCGTTTTTACCTTCAGGTAAGCATCGTGCTTTTCCAATAAAAGGAGATAGTATGCCGCCAATTAAAGAAGGTTCTTTTGTTATTGCAAAATATTTAGAGAAGCTTGAAGATGTAAAAGAAGGCAACACTTATGTTATTGTTACAAAAGACGATGGATTATCCTATAAACGTGTAATGAATTATTCTAAAAAAGAATCTTCGCTGGAGTTACATTCGGATAACAAAATGTATCAGCCCTATAAAGTAAAACTGAGTGAAGTATTAGAACTTTGGGAATATACTTGTTGTATAAACATGAATCAATACGACGAAGGAGAGTTAAATCTTGATAGTATTATGAATATGTTAAAGGGCTTAAAAGTAGAAATTGCTGACATTAAAAAAGAAAGAAAATAATGTAAGATTTTAAAATTATTTTTTCTTACTTTTAATATATGCTAGTATAATAGGCAATACAGAAATAAAAATTATCCCTAAACAAACCAAGTCAATGTGCTTTCTTATCATTTCAACTTCTCCTAGTAAATAACCAGCAATAGTTAAACTAACTATCCATAAGGCTCCACCAAATAAATCAAAACTTACAAATTTTTTATAGTCCATTTCTGCAACACCAGCGGCAAAAGGAGAAAAGGTTCGAACAATTGGAACAAAACGAGCCATGATAATTGCTTTTGTACCAAACTTTTCAAAGAAAAGATGTGTTTTATCTAAATACTCTTTTTTTACAATAAGTTTATCTTTAATTTTTATTGTAAATATTTTTAAACCTATTTTTCTACCTATCCAGTAATTGCAGTTATCGCCTAAAATTGCAGCAATAAATAAAAGAATAAGTAGATAAGATAAATTTAAATGACCTGAGCGAGCAAACAAACCAGCTGTAAATAATAATGAATCGCCTGGTAAAAAAGGCATAGCTACTAAACCTGTTTCAATAAAAATCACTAAAAATAAAATTGAATAAATTACAGTGCCGTAATTAGCGAATAGCCAATCAAAATCAAGATGTAAAATATGTTTAAATAAATCAATTAAAGTATCCATAAATAACTTTATTAGAAGATTAAAGACCAAATTGCTCAATATAGCTCAATATACCGCCTTCAAGGTTATAAAGGTTTGTAAAGCCAAATTTATCTTCAAGTGTTGTGATTACATTAGCGCTACGTTTTCCACTTCTACAATGAATAACTACTTGTTTATCGCGAGATATTTTTTCAACATTATCCATTACATCTCCCATAGGAATAAGTTCTCCGTTAAGGTTAGCTTCTTCAAATTCGTAATCTTCGCGAACATCAACTAGTTGAAATTCGGCTTTTGAATCGATAAGATTTTTTAATTCTAAGGATGAAATTTGTTTCATATTTTTTTTAAAAATAATAATAATAGGTTTTTTTTAAATTGGTTTATTAAATGAGTTAGGTAAAAAAGAAAAGAAAGTGTCACCCCTTAAGCCTAAGCGCAATGTTTCTAAAGGAATTACATCTTCAACTCCAATATTTCCAACATTTACATTAGAACCAAAAAGTTTTAAAAAATAAACTTGTTGGCTTTTTAGAGGTGTTTCCCAAATAATATTTTCTATTTTAATTTTGTTTACAATTCGATTAATCAAAATAGTGTGTGCACTTCCATTTTTGTGATAAATTCCAACATTACCACTTTCTCTAGCTTCGGCAATTACCTTAAAAGCACCAGCTTTTAGCTCATTTTCCATCAATTTAATCCAACGGTTTGGATGAATAATAACGCCCTCTTCTTTACTTCCTACCTCACTTAAAACCATAAATTCTTTGGATAATTTAAAAATATAATCACATTTTTTTTCATGTGATAATTCGATACTACCATCACTTACTTCTGCACTATCTATTCCTAAATCAGAAATATATTTAATATAATCTTTAAATTTATTGCGAATAACAAATGCTTCAAATAATGTTCCACCAACATAGACTTTTATATTAGCTTTTTTATATGATTTAATTTTTTCTTTTACATTTTTAGAAATCAATGAGGTACCAAAACCTAATTTTACAAAATCAACAAATTCAGATGAGGTATCAATAAAATCTTGAGCTTGCCTCAAGCTAATGCCTTTATCCATAACCATGGTAATACCATTTTTACGCGGTTTAATTTCACGTTCAGGTAAATTACAAAGATTAAAGTTGTATAATTCGCTCATGACTATTTATTGAATGTTGAAATTAAACTTAAAATATCTAAGTCATTTTTAAGTGTAGGTGCGTATTCAAAAATGTCTGTATGAATAGAATAATCCATTTCCATTGCCTTTTCAAAAGTAGCAAGAGATTCTTTTCTTAAATTTTTATCAAGGAGAACAATTGCTAATCGGTAATAAAGTTCAGGAACATCTGGAAATTTTGTAATTCCCTGGTTTAATGTATCAATAGAATTTTGAATATATCCACTATGATGAAGTAATTTTGAATAATCTAGCCAAACATCGTAGTCTAAATAATCTAATTCTATAACTCTTTGGAAGGCCATTGCAGCTTCTTCAATAAAGCCTAATTTTTCTTGAATTTCGGCAAATACATACCAATAATCAGGCTCATTCGTATTAATTTCTATTGCTTTTTTAATATAATGAACGCTTTCGGTTAATCTATTTAATGCGTCCAGAACCACACCTATTCCAAGCCAGGCATCAGCGTTGGCTGGATCTAATTTTACGCATTTATTATAATTTACTAGAGCTTCTTCAAATTTGTTGAGATTTTCGAGACATTCGGCTATGTAAAAATAAGTTGTTGATTCATGTTTTTCGTATTTAAAAGTTTCTCTGTAAACGGTAATAGCCTCCTCATATTTTTCGAGTTGAGCAAGAGAATTTGCTTTATTGAAGTAAGCAGAACTAAATTTTTCATTAATTGCTATAGCATAGTCGTAAGATTCAATTGCTTTTTCAAATAAGCTTAGTCTGCCATATCCCAGCCCCAGATTAAACCAAGCAAAATAACTATAAGGATGATTGTCTAAATATTCTTCGAAAAAAGAAATGGCTTCAAATGATTTACCCGTGAGATCAAAGCATAAAGATAACTCATTGAGAGCAACTTCATTTTTCGGATTTAATTTAATTGCTTTTTTTAAATAGTAAAGCGCATCCTCAGGTTTTTCTTCATTTAAAAATTCAATACCCAAAGCAACAAAGACTTCATCTTTTTGATCAGCCAAAGGAATGGCATTTTTAAAGTTTTCAATAGCTTGTTCGCCTAATCCAATTTGGCTATATATGTAACCTCGAGCCATATACAACTCAAAATTTCCTCGATCAATTTGTTCTACCTCATTTAAAACTTGAAGAGCTTCGCGAGTATTGTGTTGGCTGGAAAGATATTGAGCATTTCTTATTTTAATTATGGTAGAAAATGGATACCTTTCTAAACCAAAATCAATGGCTTTTTTTGCCATATCGAAATTAAGCCATTGAAGATAATAATCAATAATTTCTTCTATGTCATCAGCATCAAAAAAATGAATCTGACCATTGGTCAGCATATTTTCAAAAAGTTTTAAATTCTCTTCAAATTTTTTATCATTTAATCCATCTGCATTGTTATCAAAAGCACTCATATAATAAATTAAAGTAAATTAAAATTAAGACATTCTTTTTTTTAAATATGTAGTGTTTTTATTATTTTTTTATATAAAAAATTTAAATAAAAATAATTTTTAATTTATAGACATTATTTTTAAATCTTTATGATAAAAGTGAGCGAGAAATAACAATTCTTTGAATCTCGCTTGTGCCCTCGTAAATTTGAGTAATTTTAGCGTCGCGCATTAATCGTTCAACATGATATTCTTTTACATATCCATAACCACCATGTATTTGAACAGCCTCGGTTGTAACCCACATAGCAGTTTCGCTAGCAAACACTTTTGCCATTGCGCTTTCTTTATCTAATGGTAAATGTTGATCTTTTAACCAGGCACACCTATAAATTAATAAACGGGCCGCTTCAATTTTAGTTGCCATATCGGCTAATTTAAATTGAATGATTTGGTGTTTGCTTATTTCTTTACCAAAAGCTTTACGTTCTTTAGAGTAGGCAAGAGCT
>SYAL01000012.1 GCA_005787585.1 Bacteroidota bacterium | reverse complement strand
TGGTCGCCTGCACCCTGATCTTCTTTATTTTTACGATCAACCCCTTGATTAATATCAGCAGATTGTTCGTGTATTGCAGATAATATTCCGCATGAGTTTGCCTCAAACATATATTCCGACTTAGTATAACCTATTTTACGGATAACGCCACGGGCAATTTCTTGAACATCTAAATAGGCGTTTGATTTTACCTCACCTGCAAGAATAACCTGCCCAGTGGTAACTAATGTTTCGCAAGCTACTTTACTTTGTGGATCAAAAGCTAAAAAATTATCAATTAATGCGTCAGAAATCTGATCTGCTAATTTATCTGGGTGTCCTTCTGACACTGATTCTGATGTGAATAAATATCCCATTTAGGTATTAAGTTTATATATTTTTATTATTTGAATTTAATATAATTAATTGAAATTAGTCTATCAAAGTTAGTTTGAATTCATAAAATTCCATAATTTGATTGCACAATAATTTTTTACAAGCTTCGTCCAATTTGATAGTAGCTAATTCTTTAGTTGGAGCTTCAATTTCTAAACAAATATGCTTTCCTATTCTCACATTATCTATTTCTGGCAAGCCTAAATTTTTCATCGAAGCAGAAACTACTTTGCCCTGAGGGTCTAATAATGCTTTTAGAGGCATTATATCAATATCTGCAATAAATTTGGCCATTTTATTTTAAATTTTAGTGAACAAAAATAGAATTATTCTTTATTTTTTAAAAATATATTATTCACAATACTTAATAAAACATAAATAATAACAATAATTGGAATAGCTATAAATTTAAATACTATTATGAATAAAAGCGACATTATTAAAAATATAAATCTCAGCTTATTATCTTGCCATTTATAATTTTTAAACTTTAAGGCAAACATTGGTATTTCAGCTAATAATAAATAACTCGATAATAAAGAAAAACAAATTAAAAAAATGAGAGAATGTATTATCGAATTTATTAATGTGAGGTAAGGTTGAAATTCAGAAATTAAAGGTAGCGAACAAATAATTATCGCATTAGCTGGTGTTGGCAATCCTATAAAAGAATCAACTTGACGAGTATCATTATTAAACTTTGCTAAACGAATAGCCGAAAAAATAGTGATTGTAAATGCCAAATATTGTGGTACAAAAACTTGATGATTTATACTATTAGTTTCAACTAAATAAGAATTAAGATTCATAACATAAGATGATCCAATTAATTTAAACATAATCAGAGCTGGGGCTAAACCAAAAGTAACCATATCAGCCAAACTATCTAAATCTTTTCCTATAGAAGAAGAAACTTTTAATAAACGTGCAAAAAAACCATCAAAAAAATCAAATATTATAGAAAACCCTATTAAATATGATGCTAAAATTAAATCACCTTCAAAAATTTTAATAATAGATAAACAGCCACAAAGTAAATTACAGCATGTAATCGCGTTTGGTATATGTATTTTTATTTTCATGAATGGCTAAAACTAATATCAGCTAATATCATCAATATAAACGAATAAAATTTAAACTAATTTTTCGCTTAAAGATTCCCATTTCTCAATCTCTTTTTCTAAATTTATCTTGAATTGATTATATTCTTCAAAAAAAGATTTATTATTTACTAATTTTTCATATTCAGACGCATCACTTAACTTAGCATCGCACTCTTTAATTTTCGATTCTAAATTCTCAATAATTTCCTCTGCTTTTTTTATTTGATTACGAATTTGTTTTTGCTCCAATTCATGTTTATTAAATTGTTCGTTCGAAGAAATAGTATAAGAGGTATTTTTTTTAGAAGTAACTTCTTGTTTTTTTTCCTTACTGTATTTTTTCTCTAAATCTAATTCATTTAATCGTTCTACCTTTCGTAATTGCATAAAATCTTCAATATCACACAAATGTTCTTTCACTTTTCCGTCTCTAAATTCGAATAAGCGATTACAAATCCCCTTCATAAAATCACGATCATGGCTAACCATAATTACAGTCCCCTCATAATCAATTAATGCTTTTTTTAAAATATCTTTAGAGCGAATATCTAAGTGATTGGTAGGCTCATCCATTAATAAAAAATTATACGGCTCTAATAGTAATTTACAAATTGCTAATCTGCCTCGTTCTCCACCGCTTAAAACCTGAACCTTTTTATCAATATCATCTCCCCTGAATAAAAACGAGCCTAATAGACCTCTTACTTGTTTTCGAACATCGCCAACCGCTGCCTCATCAATTGTTTCAAAAACAGTTTTTTTTTGGTCTAACTTTTCTTCTTGATCTTGCTCAAAATAACCCATCATTACACTGTGACCTAGTTTAATTTCACCATCAAATTTTATTTTTTTAGCAATCATTTTCATCATGGTACTTTTTCCTTCACCGTTTCGACCAACTAAACCAATTTTTTCACCTTTAGTTATAATAAAATTAGCTCCCGAAAATATATGCTTTGAACCATAGTGCTTACCCGCCTGATCAACTGTTAAAATAATTTTACCACTATGTGCTGGAGTTGGAAATCGAAAATTCATACTTTGGGTATCATCATCATCAACTTCAACACGATCCATACGATCTAATTTTTTAATTAAAGACTGAGCAAAAGCGGCTTTACTGGCCTTGGCGCGATACTTATCAATTAAAACTTCAGTTTGATCAATGATTTTTTGTTGATTTTTCGCGGCATTTTCTTGCTGTTCTCTCCGTTCTTTTCGCAACAAAAGATAACGAGAATAATTAGTTTTGTAATCGTAAATTTTTTGATTTGAAATTTCGATTGTTCGATTAGTTACATTATCTAAAAATGTTTTATCGTGACTAATTAAAAGTACGGCTCCTGCAAAGGTTTCCATAAATTCTTCTAACCACATAATTGCCTCTATATCTAAGTGATTAGTTGGCTCATCAAGTAATAATATATCAGGTTTTTGTAATAATAATTTTGCTAATTCTATTCGCATTCTCCAACCACCACTAAATTCAGCAGTTTGTCTGTCAAAATCTTTTCTATCAAAACCTAAACCACGTAATATCTTTTCTATCTCTTCTTTTCTATTGCCAGCTCCCAGCATATCTAATCTTGTATAAATATCTGTTTGCTCTTCTATTAATTTAGCATAAGCATCACTTTCATAGTCGGTTCGGGTTTCTAATTGATGATTAATTTGATCTATTCTAATTTCGAGCTGTTGAATTTCTTCGTATGCAGATTCTGTTTCATCAAAAACACTTCTGCCATGCTGATGAATCATATCTTGAGGCAAATACCCTATTTTGCATGACTTAGGCATAGTCACCTCGCCTTTAGTTGGATTTTGATTGCCAGATAATATTTTTAAAAGTGTACTCTTTCCCGCTCCATTTTTTCCGGCCAATCCTATTCTATCTCTTGAATTAATTAGAAAAGAAATATTATCGAAAAGGTCATGCCCACCAAAACTAACCGTTATGCAATTAACAGAAATCATAGTTTAAACTATTTATTTGTAAAGTAAGGGGTAAAGATAATCTATTTTAAGAAAATAAAATACTCAAATCAAAATCTGTACAAAAACATTTTCATAATTATTCTATTGATATAATTATCACTCAATTTTATATTTTCAAAAAAACAGAATGCTAATTTAGTTCGTATTTTATTTCAGGTATTTTACCCAAACTATCTAAAAAAACTGAATCTACCCCTACTTTATTCTTTTTTGAAAATAATTTAACTATTTGATTGGCCTCATCATCTTCAACGTAAAATTCAAGGTTACTTTTACCAACATTATTGTTAATTAATGTTTCTAATTTTAAAATTAAATCATCATTTATAAAATTTAATTTTACACGTAACTTAATTTGATTAAAAATATTTGCCTTTATAGTTTCAAGTAATTCGATTTTACTAAGTTTAATTTTTAAATTATCGGGTTGTTTGTAACGAGGCTGAATATTAGCTTTAACATATACAAATATCCCTTTTACCATAAATTTATTATAATCGATATAATCGTTTTGATACAACATCAAATCTATAGAACCAAAATAATCTTCAATAATAATTTTTCCATATGGATCACCATTTTTACCTATTTTCAGTTCAAAGCCACTTACAATTCCACAAAAAACAACTTCTTTATTTCTATATAATTCTAATCCCGCTTTTAATTGTGAACAGTTAATATTGCATTTATGATCAATAATCGCTTTATAAGGATCTAGAGGGTGGCCACTAATAAAAAAGCCAACTACCTCTTTTTCTCGACCTAATGATTCTATTGATGACCATTTTTCAACTTCCGGCAATTTAGGTTCAAAAACTTCTATTTCATTTTCTTTACTAAATAAACTAGATTGAGAAGATTCGTTTCCTAAATTTTTTTGGTTTCCAAACTTAATCATCTTATCTGTTAAGGTATTTCCATCCTTATCTATATTAAAGAACATAGCGCGATGAATATTTTCAAAACCATCAAATGCTCCAGACAGAGCTAAACCTTCAACACTTTTTTTATTTATTGCTTTACTGTCTAATCTTGCAGCCAAATCAAATAAGTTATTATATGGCCCATTTACTTTTCTTTCTTCTATTATCGCGTTTACAACATTTTCTCCAACCCCTTTAACGCTTGACATTCCAAAGCGAATATTTCCATTTGAAATTACACTAAATTTTCCAAACCCCTCATTAACATCTGGACCTAAAACTTTAATGCCCATTCTTTTACATTCAACCATATTAAAAGATACCGAATCAATACTTCCTGAATGATTCAATACAGATGCCATAAATTCAGATGGATAGTGCGCTTTTAAATATGCTGTTTGAAATCCAATATATGCATAACACGTTGAGTGAGATTTGTTAAATGCATAACTTGCAAATGCTTCCCAATCTTTCCATACTTTTTTTGATGCGTTAATTTCATGACCGTTATTTATGCAATTTTCAATAAATTTACTTTTCATTTTATCTAAGGTCTGTTTATCTTTTTTCCCCATTGCCTTTCTTAATTTATCAGCATCGCCTTTAGTAAAATTTGCTAATTTTTGTGAAAGCCGCATTACTTGCTCTTGATAAATTGTTATACCGTATGTTTCACTTAAAAATCCATCCATCCCCTCTAAATCATATTTTACAGATTCTCGACCATGTTTCCGGTTAATGTAGTTAGGAATATATGCTAAAGGACCGGGTCGATAAAGAGCATTCATAGCAATTAAATCGTTAAACTGATCGGGCTTTAGGTCTCTCAATGCTTTTTGCATTCCGGCACTTTCGTATTGAAAAATTCCGTTGGTTTCTCCGCGCTGAAATAATTCATACGTAAGCTTATCGTCTAAAGGAAATGCATCAATATCTAAATCAATGCCATGGTTTTGTTTTACAGAGTGAACAGTATCTTTAATAATAGTTAATGTTCTCAGACCTAAAAAGTCCATCTTTAATAAGCCAGCAGATTCTGCGACCGAATTATCAAATTGAGTAACTAACATTTCTGTATCTTTTGCTTTAGTTACAGGCACATAATTTACAATATCGTCTGGGGTAATAATAATACCGCATGCATGGGTTCCGGTATTCCTTAAGCAGCCTTCTAGTTCATAAGCCTGTTTTAAAACATCGGCTTCAAGGGTATCTTGCTGGGCAAGTTTTCTAAAATAATGTGACTGCTCAATTACTTCACGTTTATCTTTAATTGCTTCTAAATATTTTTCGTCAATCCCTTCAGGTTTTAGTATTTTTTTAAGTTTTGCTTCCAAGCTATTTGGAAATAATTTTGATAAACGATCTGCATCTGGCAAAGGTAAATCAAGAACACGAGCTGCATCTTTAATGGCGGACTTACCTCCCATAGTGCCATAAGTAATAATTTGAGCAACTTGGTTTGAACCGTATTTATTTATTACATAATCAATCACTAAACCTCTTCCTTCATCGTCAAAATCTATGTCAATATCAGGCATAGTAATACGATCAGGATTTAAAAAACGCTCAAATAGTAAATCAAATTTAATAGGGTCAACATTGGTAATACCCAAACAATATGCAATTGCCGAACCCGCTGCACTTCCTCTTCCCGGTCCAACAGCCACATTCATTTCTCTTGCTTTAGAAATAAAATCGGCAACAATTAAAAAATATCCAGGATAGCCCATTTTCTCAATTGTTGTTAACTCAAATTCAATCCTCTCTTTAATATTATCTGTAATATTTGGATATCTTTTCTTGGAGCCTTGCCAAGTTAAGTGGCTCATAAAAACAAACTGTTCTGCAATCAACCGCATTTCAGATTTTTGAATTTCTATATCGGCCAAATTTAATTTATTTGATAACCATTCTTTCTCTTTAATTGTAATTATCCGATTTAGAGATTGAGAAATTTCTTCAGTATTTGATTTAATAAATTCTTTTTCGATTTCAAATTTTGGTAATAAAATATCTCTACCCAATTTAAATTCTTCAATTTTATTTACGATTTCATTTGTTGCCTCGATTGCTTCGGGCATATCCGAAAATAACTCCACCATTTCTTTTGGAGATTTAAAGTAAAACTCTTTATTAGGCAAGCCATACCTGTAACCCCTTCCTTTTCCTATTGGAGAAGCTTTCTTTTCATTATCTTTTACACATAATAATATATCATGTGCGTCATAGCCATTTTTATCCAGATAATAATTACTGTTGGCTGCAAAATAGGTAACATTATATTTTTTTGCAAAACTTAATAAAACAGTATTTACATAATTTTCGTCAGGTAAATTATGTCGATTTATTTCAACGTAAAAATCATCCTGAAATAAATCTTTGTACCAAACAAAAGCAGCTTCCGCTTTTTCCTCACCTACATTTAAAATCAAAAAAGGAATTTCTGAATTTAATCCTCCAGTAGTAGCAATTAAGCCCTCTTTATATTGCTTTAATAATTGTTTATCGATTCTTGGCACATAATAAGACCCATCTATTAACCCTATAGAACTTAATTTTGATAAGTTTTGATAGCCTTTTCTATTTTTACTCAATAATACTTGAGTATAGCCATTATCTTGCTTAGTTTTATCTTGATGATTTAAACAAATATTTAACTCGCATCCTATAATGCATTTTAATTCATCCTTTATTCTACCCTCCTTTTTCTTCTTTATTATTTCCTCATTTTCTGCCTTAATTAATTTGTTTTCTTTATCAATTGACTGCCAAAAAATAAATGCACCATACATGTTGCCATGATCAGTAATTGCCAATGCTTTTAAATTATAATCGATAGCTTTTTTAACCAAGTCTTTAACATCACTTGTAGATTGAAGAACAGAAAACTGACTGTGATTGTGAAGATGTGAAAAATTGATGTTGGTTATATTAACCGAGGATTCGGGTTGATTAGACTGTATTGGTAAATTATTTTCAAGTGAATCGTTATTTGAAGCTATTTTTTTTAATTTTTTTTCACTTTCTAGTAATTCAGATAGGTCAACATCTTGGTATTTTAAATCTTTTAAATCTTCTGAAGTTATTTCTTTTACTTTCGTAATGCCTCGTTTAATGATTTCGAAAAAAACCCTCGATGTTGCCTGAACATCGAATGCCGCATTATGTGCTTCGTCGAAAGGAGAGTTAAATAATTTTGAATACAATTCGGTAAGCGTGGGCCATTTATATTTTCCACCTCTTCCGCCAGGAAGTTCGCAAAAAGTAGTAGTGGCATCATTTTTGGTGTCAATTATTAATTTTTCATCAAACGCATTTGGTAAGCCACATCTTAAAAATTCCGCTCCAACAATATTAATATCAAAACCAATGTTATGACCACATAAATATCTACACTCGTTAATCACTAAAATTAATTGTTCTAAAACCAATCTTAGTTGTTTGCCCTCTGATAATGCTCTCTCATTAGTAATGCCGTGTATTTGAATAGCGTTAAAAGGTATGGTATAGCCTTCGGGTTTTATAATAATAGAGTCATTATTTAATAATTTACCATTCTTATCGTGAAGTTGCCAGGCCACCTGAACCATTCTAGGCCAGTTATCTAAATCAGTTAAAGCCGCATTGTAATTTCGAGGCAAACCTGTTGTTTCGGTATCAAAAATTAAAAACATAAGTTGGTATGGAAATGGATTAAATTATTTACTTAATCTGCATAAAGTTAAGATAATACCCACATTCTTTTTTTGATTGTTGAAAAAAATGTAAACTTTAATTTACCTTTAGTATTTAAAAGTTTTAATACGACATTAATACTGCAATCTAGATTAAATACTTGTTTACTAGCGATTTACGTTTTTATTTTCAATTTCCTCATTCAACATAAAGTGCTAACTTTACATTTCTAAAAAATTTATCAAAAATGAGTAAAGAAAAAAATAAATCGAAACCTGAAACGATAGTTAATAAAAAAGAAAGTACTAGCGTTTTAGAAAGAATCAGAAGAAGAACTAGTTTATTAGTAGGTATTGTGGGTTTAGCCTTATTAATTTTTATTTTACAAAGTTTATTAGGTTCAGGGGAATCTATTTTTGGAGGTGGCGATTTATCTTCAGTTGGCTCAATTAATGGAAAAAAAATTGATCGTAACGATTTTGTTATGCGTTTAGAAAATCAATTGAATAATTATCGTCAGCGTAACCAAAATAATGACATAGACGATCAAACAAGGTCAAAAGCCATTGAAAATATATGGCAGCAATACATTGCAGAATTAGTTATAAAACCTCAATTTGAAAAAGCAGGCATTTCTGTTGGAGAAGATGAAATATATAATTCTGTGGTAGCCAATCCTGTTCAATCAGTTATTCAACAATTATCAGACCCTCAAACTGGGAAATTAAATGCGCAATTTGCTTTACCTGATGGGTCTCTAGATTTAGTAAAGTGGAAACAAGCTGTCAGTAATTTACCTGCTGATCAAGAACCTGCTTTACGCTCAATGGAAGAAAACGTAAAAAGTACTCGTTACTTCGAAAAATATAGAAATCTTATTGTAAAAGGATTGTATGTAACTTCTTCTGAAGTAAAAACAGTTTTAAAAAATCGTAATTCTCAATTTAGCATTGAATATGTAATAAAGCGCTATGAATCTATCAAAGATAATTCTATCAAATTAAGTGATGATGAAATTCAAAAATATTACAACGATTACTCTTACGAATTTAAAAACCCTACAACCACTCGCAAAATTGATTATGTTTCTTTTAATGTTTTACCAAGTAATCAAGATTTAACCGAAATTGAAAAAGACGCCCAAAGAGCAGCAGATGATTTTAAAGGAAAAACAATTTCAGAAGATAGCTCATTTATTTCTCAAGAAAGTGAAAATGGTAATATTACCATTCAAGATTTTACCAAAAAAACAATGATTGTTCGGGACTCTTCGATTTTTACCTCTCCTTTAGGTTCTGTTTTTGGTCCTTATAACGAAGGTGCCTACTTTAAAGTTTATAAACTACAAGCCATAAACTCTGTCGCCGATAGTGCAAAAGTTCGTCATATTTTAATTGGCTTAAACGATCCAGAAAATAAACCAAAACGTAATAAAGAACAAGCTAAAAGAGAGGCAGATAGTTTATTAGTTTTAATAAAATCTAAAAAAGCAATTTTTGATACTTTAGTAAAAACCATTAGCGATGATATGGGAAGTAAAACAAATGGTGGAGATTATGGCTGGTTTGATGAAAATAAAGGATTTGTGACGCCATTTAAAAATGCTGGCTTAAGAGGCAGTATTGGAAATATCTCAGTTGTTGAAACTCAATTCGGGTATCACATTATAGAAGTATTAAATGTGAGTAAAACTCGACATACAAACTATACCATCGCGCAAATTTTTAAACTCATTGCACCAAGTGTTGAAACAAATCAATCTGTTTTTGCTAAAGCCAACGAATTTGGTGGTCAAAATAATACTGGAGAATTATTTGACAAGGCGGTTATAACTCAAAAATTAACCAAACAAATGGCTGACAATATTAAAGAAGGTGATCGTCAATTGCCCGGTTTAGATCAAGCCAGAGAGTTAACTAATTGGGTTTATTCAGCAGAAAAAGGCGATGTAAATATTTTTTCTTTCAACGATAAATTCATTGTTGCAAAATTAAGTGGCATTAAAAATAAAGGAATTTTACCCATAGAAGATGTTAAAGAAGAACTTACTTTTAAAGCAATTAAACAAAAAAAATCCAATTTGTTTTTAGAAGAATTTAAAACTACAGGTAATATTAAAAATATTCAAGAAATTGCCAAAAATTTAAAACTACAGTTAAATAAACAAGAATCGTTAATACCAGAAAGCCGTGTGGTTGAACTTTTAGGTATTGATGATATTTTTATTGGAACAGTATTGGGAACTAAAGTTGGTGAGATAAGTAAACCAAGTGTAAGCAATAATGGCGTTTTTATAGTTAAGGTTAGTGCAATTAAAACTATTCCAAATATTAATTTTAATGAAACTAAAAATCAATTAGAACAATCAATAAGCGGACGAGTCGATAATGATGTTTTTGAGGGCTTAAAAGAAATGTCCGACATCGAAGATCATAAATCAAGAATTGAATAATTAATTTATTTAGACAGTTCAAATCCTTTCTTTAACATACTGATGGGATTTTTTTTAAATACATTAACGAATACATTTTTTATTTAAAAATATACCATGAGACAGCTTTTAATTTACCTCACCCTTCTTCTTTCTATTAAAGTATTTTCTTTCAATATTACTTTTCGATTAAATATGAGTGGGCTAGATGGTTTCATTAAGCCTGAGGTAAATGGTTCTTTTAATAATTGGTGTGGTAATTGCAATCCTATGACTGATTCTAATAACGATGGGATTTGGGAAACAACCATCAATTTAAATTCAGGGCTATATGAGTATAAATTTTCATTCGATAACTGGTCAGGGCAAGAGAATATAAAATCAGCAGGAAATTGTGCTGTAATAGTAGGTAATTATAATAATAGATTTATAAATGTTCAATCTGATCAAGTTTTGAATATCGTATGTTGGGGTTTGTGCAGCGATTGTTTGACCAATGATAATAATAATTGGGAATTAGTTTGGTCAGATGAATTTAATGGATCCTCACTTAACCAACAGTTTTGGTCTTATGATATTGGCAGTGGCGGTTGGGGAAATAACGAACTTCAATACTATACAAATAATTCTAACAATATACAAGTAAACAATGGTAGTTTAAAAATTATAGCCCAAAACGAAAACATCAATGGTAGTAATTATTCATCAGGAAGAATTATTTCTAATAACCTGATGGAATTTAAATACGGGAAAATAGAAGCTCGTATTAAAATTCCAATTGGTCAGGGAATATGGCCTGCTTTTTGGATGTTAGGAGCTAATTTCGAAACTGTTAATTGGCCTCAATGTGGCGAAATTGACATCATGGAGCATGTTAACAACGAAAATATTTCAAACTCAACCGTTCATTGGAAAAATAATTCTATTCATGCTTATAAAGGTAGTTCAGTTCCCTTCGATAAAAATACATTTCATGATTTTGGAGCTATTTGGTTATCTAACAGTATTATTTTTACACTAGATGGCCACTCGTTCTACGAATTTCCTTTCTCCACTAATAATACCGCTAATATTTTTCAACAACCATTTTTTCTATTATTAAATGTTGCTGTCGGAGGTAATTGGCCTGGAAATCCTAACGGAACCACTTCTTTTCCTGCAACTATGGAAGTAGACTATGTTCGTATTTACAACCTTCAAACAAATTCGTTATCACAAAATAGTCAACAATATCCTACTTGTATATTTCCAATTCCCTGCAATCAAGAATTTAATATCGAGAATTTACCCAAAGACGCAAATTGGAAGTTGAATATTTTTAATTCTATGGGGCAACTCATAAAACAAGAAGATTTATCTAATTCTTCTAATACTATTAAATCTGATGCTTGGTGTCCAGGAATTTACTTTTTAGTTTTAACTTCAAATAAAAAAGAACGCTTAAATTATAAAATAATTAAAAATTAATAATAAAATTTTAATGGCTAATTAATTAATTTTGTATGACCATCAACAACATCATATCCGAAATTGAACTTATTGCAGAGCTTGCTTACCAAGAAGATTATGATAATAGCGGTCTAATCACTGGTCAAAAAGATTGGACTTCCTCCGGGGTATTATTTAGTTTAGATTGTACCGAAGACATTGTTGAAGAAGCCATTCTTTTAAATTGTAATTTAATTGTGGCTCATCACCCCATTATTTTTTCGGGTTTAAAAAAATTAAACGGAAATAATTATATCGAAAGAACAGTAATTAAAGCCATTAAAAACGATATTGCTATTTATGCCTGTCACACTAATATGGATAATGTGGCACAAGGGGTTAATAAAAAAATTGCCGATCGTTTGGGCTTAATTAACACCAGTATTTTATGTGCTAGAAAAGGTGTTTTAAAAAAATTAGTTACTTATGTACCTGAAACATATCACCAAAAGGTGCTCGACGCTTTATTTGATTCTGGAGCCGGACAAATAGGCAATTACAGTAATTGTAGTTTTAATACCTCTGGTTTAGGCACTTTTAAAGGAAGTAAGCAAAGTAAGCCCTTTATTGGAAAGCAAAATGAATTAAGCCGCGAAAAAGAAATTAAAATTGAAACGGTTTTTGAATCAGCCCTCGAAAACAAACTTATTAATGCCTTAAAACTTGCTCATCCTTATGAGGAAGTGGCTTTTGATATTTACCAACTTCAAAATACTCATCCAAATATAGGTAGTGGTATGATTGGATATTTAAAAAAACCTCTTAAAGAAGAAGAATTTTTAAAATTTGTAAAAAAAACCTTTAAATCCAATTGCATCAAACACACTGCCAAAACCGGAAATATGATTGGAAAAATTGCTTTTTGTGGTGGTAGCGGTAGATTTTTACTAAATGATGCCATTAAAAGCGGGGCTCATGCCTATATTACAGCAGATTTTAAATATCATGAGTTTTTCGACGTGGATAAAAACCTTATTTTAATTGATGTGGGTCACTTTGAATCAGAGCAATTTACCCCCGAAATTTTTTATGATATTATTCAAAATAAATTTCCTACATTTGCAATCCATTTATCAAAAATTAATACCAATCCGATAAAATATTTTTAATATTATGAGCGCAAAAATTAAAGAAAAGATAGATGCTTCGGTTGAAGGCAAAATTAGAAATCTTTACGAACTTCAATTAATAGACAGCAAAATAGATCGTTTAAGAACTATTCGTGGCGAGTTACCCTTAGAGGTTAGTGATTTAGAAGATACCGTTGCAGGCTTACAAACCCGTTTAACTAATGTTACCGAAGAGGTAGCCGAACTTGAAAATTTCTTAAACGAGAAAAAACAAGCCATTAAAGATTTTCAGGCTAATATTAAAAAATATCAGACTCAACAAGGTAAAGTCCGTAATAATAGAGAGTACGATGCCATTACCAAAGAAATGGAATTTCAAAATTTAGAAATTCAGTTGGCCGAAAAGCGAACAAAGGAAACAAAAGCAAATATTATATTAAAAGCCGAATTACTCGAAAAAAGTAAAATAGAGTTTGAAGAGCGAAGCAGAGATTTAAAAGCAAAGAAAAATGAATTAGACGAAATTATTGCCGAAACCGAAAAAGAAGAAAAAGACTTAATTAAACAAAGCGATAAATCATCAGCAAGTATTGATGAGCGATTATTAATTGCTTATAAGCGTATTAGACAAAACTCGCGTAACGGATTAGCAGTTGTGGCGGTTGAGCGTGATGCTTGTGGCGGTTGTTATAATAAAATTCCGCCTCAACGTCAATTAGATATTCGTTTAAATAAAAAAATTATTGTTTGCGAACATTGTGGTCGTATTTTAGTAGATGGAATGTTAATTCCAGATCTAATTGAAAAAGCATAAAAAATAAATATATAATAATTATTTTTAATCTTAGTCTGTAATCTAACAAAATGGGAGCTTAGCTCAGCTGGTTCAGAGCATCTGCCTTACAAGCAGAGG
>SYAL01000011.1 GCA_005787585.1 Bacteroidota bacterium | reverse complement strand
GGAATGGACCTATGGGTGTTTTTGAAATGAGTAATTTTGAAAAAGGAACTAAAAAAACCGCTTTTGATATTGTAAAAGCCACAAAACTTGGAGCCTATTCTTTAATTGGAGGAGGAGATAGTGTTGCAGCAATTAATAAATATAATCTTGCTGATAAAGTAAGTTATGTTAGTACTGGTGGCGGCGCTTTATTAGAATACATAGAACAAGGTACTTTACCTGGCGTTAGAGCAATAAAATTATAATAAAATGATGAATATTCGTGTAGGTTTTGGTTTTGATGTGCATCCTCTGGGAGAAGGACGAGAGCTTTGGCTTGGCGGCATTAAATTGGAATTTGACAAAGGCTGTGTTGGCCACAGCGATGCAGACGTGTTGCTTCATGCTATTTGTGATGCCTTATTGGGCGCCGCTAATCTGCGCGATATAGGATTTCATTTTCCAAATACCAGCCCTAAATACCAGGGGGCAGACAGTAAATTATTATTAGCCGAAGTGGTAGCTTTATTAAAAAAAAATAATTATGCAATTGGTAATATTGATGCTACATTGAGTTTAGAAGCTCCAAAAATAAATCCACACATTAAAGCAATACAAATAATTTTAGCATCTATTATGGAAGTTACACCAAACGAAATTTCTATAAAAGCAACTACCAACGAAAAATTAGGTTATATTGGCAGAGGCGAAGGGGTTAACGCTTATGCTGTTGCTTTGATTTATAAAAAACAATAGCAAAAATAAAATAATTTTGAATTAATTTTTTATAACCATATGAAATCCTTTTTTGCTTTTTCTTTTTTTTTATCTTCAATTCTTCTAATTAATGCTCAGAGTTATAATTATTATTTTGGAAATCTTCACTCTCATACTGCCTTTAGTGATGGTAATAAAGATTCTTTAACTTCTGGAGTTGCCAGGCCAGATGGTAGTTATGCCTATGCAAAAGCATCTCAAAATTTCAATTTTTTAGGTATTTCAGAACATAATCATTATTCTTCTTTACGTAATCCGGGCTTTAAATTACCTCGTTATCAAGTTGGTTTAAATATGGCAAATGCAGCAAATCAAGAAGGTACTTTTTTAAGTTTATATGGTATGGAATTCGGTGTTTCTTCAGATTATAATGGACATGTTATTATTTATGGTTTTAATCAACTACTAGGTTGGGAAACAAATGTTGTTGGACAACCAGGAAATAATTACGATATATATAATGATAAAAGTGACTTCGATGGTTTGTTTAGAAAAATAAAAAATAATCCTGGGGCTTTCGCTTATTTGGCCCACCCAAATTTTAATGATTTTTCAACCAATGGAAATTATACTGGTGCTTTAGCATATGCTCCCTACAATGCAAGCTATGATAGTGCTATTGTAGGAATGCCACTTAGAAGCGGTCTAGCTTTCAGTTCTTTCGAAAATTATAATGATTATTCTATTGGAAATTATTTTATTTATTTTAAAAAATTACTTTATCAAGGCTATCATATTGGTATAGGATATGATCATGATAATCATTATACAAATTTCGGTCGAAGTAACGGAGGCCGACTAGTTATAATAGCACCATCGCTTACACGCAATTATTTAATTTCTGCAATGCAGCAAATGCATTTTTATGGTAGTGACGATTCTAATGCGAAAATTGAATTTTCGATGAATGGAAATATAATGGGATCTATTTTATCAGGCAGTGTTTATCCAACCTTTCAGGTCTTACATAACGATCCCGATGGAGAATTAGCAGACACAATTAAAATTTGGAAGGGCTATAAAAATAGCGGTGGCTTGTGGGCAGATATAGTTAATACTTCAATTCATAGTAATATTTCTGGATTTACTGACTATTCAATTCAAACGGGTATTGAGTATTATTATTTTGCTGAAATTAAACAAGCAGATGGACAATGGATTGTAACCTCACCCATTTGGTATACTGGAACATCGCCTGTTTTTGTAAAAGAAAATTTACAATTGATAGATTTTAATTTTTTTCCAAATCCAGTTTTGAAACAACTTAATTTAATTGTCCCACAATTAAACCAATATGAAGCAATTATTTCTGATGTTTTAGGAAAAGTAGTATTATATAAAAAAAGTAATCAATCAGAATGTTCACTTTCAATTAATGAAATAGTTTCTGGTATTTATACCTTAACAATAAAAACAGCTGATGCTTCTCGTTCAAAAAAAATAATTATTGAATAACTTAGTTAATTATTTCAGATTGCTGCTCTTCTTAATCTATCGTTAATTGCTCTTCCTAAGTCAATGTCCGGTAATTCGCCGCAGATAATAATCTCTGAATCACTATCATCAGCTAATCTTAAAAATTTAAAAAGATTAACTGCAGCTTCTTTAAAATCTTCAGTTTCAGAAAGATTATAAATATTATTATAATCATCTAATTTTATTAAATCTCGGCCAAAACAAATTAAATCTATTTTATTTAGATAATGTTTTTGTTTTAATTTTTTGACATCGCCAAAAAATAATGGTTTTTTGGGCGCGTAATGATTTTTTAATTGTCCTGGTGTTTTTGGATTAGTCGATTGATTAATTTTTAATTCTACCGGACCAATTATTTTTTCAATTGCCTCAACCGAAAGCCCCCCTAATCTGTAAATACAAACGGTATCATTTTCAATTCCTATTATACTTGATTCTATTCCTACTTCACATTTTCCACCATCTAATATATATGCTAAATTATTTCCAAAATGTTTTTTTACATGATTTGGTTCAGTTGGGCTTACATATCCAAATGGGTTAGCGCTTGGAGCAGCTAAAGGAAAAGAAAGAGATTTTAAAAGTTTTAGACTTAACGAATGATTAGGAATTCTTACAGCTACTTTATCAAGTCCTGAAGTTATTAAATATGGAATGTTGTTTTTTTTTGGAAGCAATAAAGTTAAGGGGCCTGGCCAAAATTGTTTTGCTAAAATTAATAAACGTTCGTCTTCAAAATCAGCATAAAGTTTAACGGCTTCAATTGAGTCTAAATGAATAATAAGTGGATCAAAAAAAGGTCTATTTTTTACCTCGAATATTGATAATATAGCTTTTTCGTTTAATGCATTAGCCGCCAAACCATAAACGGTTTCGGTTGGTATTGCTACTAGATTTCCTTTTAAAAGCAAATCTCTAGCAAAATTAATATTGGTTCCTATTTCTACCAAGGTCTTCAAAGATACTATAAAGTATAAAAAGTTGATATTTTTTATTTTTTTCGACTTTAAATTATGATTAATATTATTTATTTAATTACACCAAATTAATGGCAACAAAAAATAAAATCATTACATTTGTTTAATAATGAGTGAGTTAATTACCCTTAAAGATAAGCAGTTTAAGCCATACATTTTAGAGATTGAGATTTTAGATGCAGTAAAAAAAATGGCTGATGTTATTAACTTTGAATTAAAAAACGATTTACCCTTATTTTTAGTAGTTTTAAATGGCGCTTTTATGTTTGCTGCCGATTTATTAAGATCAATTACTATTCCTTGCGAGGTATCTTTTATCAAAGTGGCAAGTTATGATGGAGTTGGCAGTACTGGAACCGTTGATGAATTAATCGGGTTAAATGAAAACATAAAAGGAAGAACAGTGGTATTAGTTGAAGATATTGTAGATACCGGATTAACAATTAATCGAATCTCGGATATTCTCTATTTTAAAGAAGTTAAACAGGTAAAAGTTGCAACAGCATTATTAAAACCCGATGCTTATAAAAAAGAATTAAAAATTGATTACGTTGCACATAAAATTAAAAATGAATTTGTTGTTGGATACGGCTTAGATTATTTAGGCCTTGGAAGAAATTTAAAAGAAATATACATATTAGCTTAAATAATTGATCATGGAAAAAATGTTAAATCTTGTGTTATTTGGACCACCAGGTGCCGGTAAAGGAACTCAATCAGAAAATCTCATTAATAAATATGACTTAGTGCATTTAAGTACTGGGGATCTTTTCAGAAAAGAAATAGCCCGCGGCACCGATTTAGGTAAAAAAGCTAAAGATATAATGGATAAAGGTGAATTAGTTGGAGATGATATTGTGATAGGGATGATTGAATCTAAACTTGATGAAAACATAAATGTAAAAGGATTTATTTTTGATGGTTTCCCTAGAACTAAATCTCAAGCGATTTCATTAGATGATTTGTTACAAAAAAAAGGTACTGGAATTAGCGCAATGTTAGCTTTAGAAGTTGAAGACAGCGAATTAATTAAACGTTTGTTATTGCGTGGTCAAAAGAGCGGCCGACCCGACGATAAAAACGAAGAAGTTATTCGTAATAGAATAGTTGAATATAATTCTAAAACTTTGCCACTTAAAAAATATTATAATGAGCAAGGTAAGTTTCATTCAATTGATGGCATTGGTTCTATTGATCAAATTTTTAAAGATTTAGTAGATCGTATTATTTTTTTAAAAGCCGAAATGGATTTAACAGCTCTCGAAAGCGATTTAGAACATTTAGATTTAACTATTCAGGATTTTGAAGTGGCCAATGAAATAGCACCAGAGTTATTGCTCGAAATTGATTCAATAAAACGAGCCGAGGTAGAGGAAGCCCAAGAAGAAAGAGCATTAAAAAAACGAATAAAAAAAACTATTTCTAAAATGCCCATTCAAAAGCCAAAATTAAAATTATTAGTTAAAAAACAAGTTTCAAAAAAAATCATCTCAAAAACTATGTTTGTAAAAAAGAAAGCTATAAAAAAAGCAACTAAAAAAACTAGTGAAAAAAAAATAATACAAAAAAAAGTGGCTATTAAAAAACCAACTATTAAAAAAAATAAATTAAAAAAAATAACTAAAAAAATATTGCCTAAAGCTAAATTAAGTTTAAAAAAATCGGTAAAAAAAGCTAAGCCGATTAAAATAGATAAAAAAATAAAATCGGTTTTTAAAAAAAATTCTGCTTTAAAGGCAACTAAAAAAGTAATAAAAAAAAGTAAATAAATATCATTACTTAAATCGCCTAACGCTCACATATTCGTAAGGCTTTTCTATTTATATTATATAAAATGGAAACTAATTTTGTTGATTATGTAAGAATATGTTGCCGAAGCGGAAAGGGAGGGGCAGGTTCTGTTCATTTTCATCGTGATAAATTAACTGCTTTTGGCGGCCCAGATGGCGGAAATGGCGGAAGAGGAGGGCACATCATTTTGCGAGGCAACAAACAATTTTGGACGTTAATACATTTAAAATACCGAAAACATATTATTGCCAAGCCAGGTATTAATGGCTCTAGCGGAAATAGTTCTGGTAAACAAGGTGATGACGATATTTTAGATGTACCTCTTGGAACTGTAGCAAGAGATGCGGAAACAGGTCAAGTTCATTTCGAAATTACCGAAGAAGGGCAAGAAGTAATTTTAGTGCCCGGAGGAAGAGGAGGCTTAGGAAACGCAAATTTTAAAAACAGCATCCTTCAGAGCCCACAGTTTGCTCAACCAGGCGAACCAGGTAAAACAGAGTGGAAAGTTTTAGAATTAAAAGTATTGGCCGATGTAGGTTTAGTTGGATTTCCAAATGCTGGTAAATCCACTTTATTATCTGTAATTAGTGCCGCAAAACCCGAAATTGCAAATTATCCATTTACAACTTTGGTTCCAAATTTAGGGATCGTTTCATATCGTGATTATAAAAGTTTTGTGGTAGCGGATATACCAGGTATTATTGAGGGTGCACACGAGGGAAAGGGACTAGGGTTAAGGTTTTTAAGACACATTGAAAGAAATTCTTCTTTATTATTTATAGTGAGTTGCGATAGTAAAGATATTGTTGATGAATATAAAATTTTATTAAACGAATTAAAAAAGTATAACCCCGAATTATTAGATAAAAAAAGAATTTTAGCCATTAGTAAAGTCGACATGATGGACGATGAATTAGAAGAAGAAATGCGAAAAGATTTAAATAAACGCTTAAAAGGAAAAAACAAAGTGCCTTTTATTTTCTTTTCATCTGCTAGTCAAAAAAATTTACAACAACTCAAAGACTTATTGTGGCAACAGTTAAACGATAATTAATTTATTGTTAAAATCTAATAGTAGTATTAAATTAATTTATAATAATTTAAATCTATTCTAATTGAATTAAGTATTTTAATTTTTAATCTTAATTTATTTTATCTTTAAATAATTAATTAAGTATACCAATCAAATTTAAGTAATGAAAAATTTATTTTATTTTTATTAGCCAATCTTCAACTACATCAGAATCAATAGGTTCCGATGTGCTCACAGGACCATCTATTGGTACTCAAACAATAAAAAGGAACTGTTACCAATTCTTTAATACCGTGTACAAGTAATAACATCACAACGTAAGGCCCATCAGAAGCTATACCTTTGCAGTTTTATTTCTAAATTTAATATTAATCGCTTTTATTTATTTCTATTATGGAATTTCTACAAAGATAGGCTATTTTTGCTCATTTTTCTTTTGCTCTAACCGAATAAATCATTATCTTTACCGTCCCTTAAAATAGAACACATGCCAAAAATGAAAACTAATTCCAGTGCTAAAAAGCGCTTTAAGCTCACTGGAACAGGTAAAATTAAAAGAAAGCATGCTTTCAAGCAGCACATTTTGACTAAAAAAGAAAAAGATCGTAAACGTTCTTTAGGTAAAATGGGTCTTGTAAGTGATGCTGATACTAAGAATGTTAAGTTTATGTTAAACATTTAATACTTTTAAAATTATCATTAAAGCGGTTGTTAAGCAGCCAAAATTTTAGTAGAAAAGTTTAGCCAGAAGCTAACACTAACATTTAAAACCAAAAATTAAAAAAATGCCAAGAAGTGTAAATCATGTAGCCAGTAGGGCTCGTAGAAAAAAAATCCTTAATTTAACTAAAGGTTATTGGGGTGCTAGAGGTAATGTTTGGACAATTGCCAAAAATACGCTAGAAAAAGGATTAACTTATGCTTATCGCGATCGTAAAAATAAAAAACGTACTATGCGTGGATTGTGGATTCAGCGCATTAATGCTGGAGTAAGAGAGCACGGAATGAGTTATTCGGAGTTTATTGGAAAATTAAATTCAAAAGGGTTAAAATTAAACCGCAAAGTATTAGCCGATTTAGCTATGAATCATCCAGAAGCATTTGCTGCAGTAATTAATGAACTTAAGTAAGTTTTACCTTCATATTTAGAATTTTCGCCCCTAAATTTTAGGGGCGATTTTTATTTGGTTAAATACTATTTATAAATTGACTTATTTTAACGTTAGAAATCCAACATAATGCCTTTATTTGTGTTTAAATATCAAGTAAATCAAGGAAAACAATGAAGGCTGCGATAAAAATAAAAAAACCAGAAATTAAAGGTACTACATATATAGTAAAATTACGAATCGATAGTAAAACGGTAATTACTGTCAGAACAAAAGAAAGTTTAAAAAATTGGAAAGCAAAATATCCAAATGCCGTTGAGCTTTCTTGATATTTGATTCAAATCCATTTTTTGCGTTTAAAGTAATACAACAGACCCATCATCATCGATAGCATAATAATCCACACGGCAGCATAACCGTATTTAGATTTTAATTCAGGCATAAATTCAAAGTTCATTCCATATACTCCAACAATAAATGTTACTGGAATAAATATAGTCGATATGATGGTTAATACTTTCATTACCTCGTTCATTTTATTTGAATTTGTACTTAAATAAACATCCATTATTCCACTTAGTAAATCGCGATAAGTTTCTATAGTATCAATAATTCGAGAGCTATGATCTTGCAAGTCTCTAAAAAAAAGTTGAGTATTTGAGGAAATAAATTTTGATTCAGATCTTAACAAATTTGAGAGCATATCGCGAAGTGGCCAAACTTGCTTGCGAAGATAAATTATTTGTCGTTTTAATTTATACAGCTGCAATAGAGATTGATGTTTGGGATCGTTAATAATGGCCTCTTCAATTTCTTCGACTTTATCACCAATTTTTTCTAGTGCCGAAAAGTAGTAATCTACAACAGCATCCATTAAAGCATAAAATAAATAATCTGCTCCTAATTTTCTTACTCTTCCTTTATGTTGTCTTAAACGATTTCTTATTAAATCAAAAGCGTCGCCACCATCAGGTTCTTGAAAAGAGATAACTGTGTCTTTTGTAAGAATAATCGAAAGTTGTTCGGCATGCACTTCTTTTTTATAAATTATCATTTTCATTATAGAAAGTATATAATTATCGTATTCTTCAAATTTTGGTCTTTGGTCTACATGCACAATATCTTCTTTTGTAAGTGGATGAATGTTATAATGTTTGCCAATTGACTCTATTACATCTAAGTTATGAACTCCTTCAACATTTATCCATTTAACCATGTTAGGTTTTATTTGATTAAAGCATTCTGAAAGATCATAAAAATCTTGTTCAAAAAAAATGGTATCGTTAAACTCAATAAGGGTAATCTTAATTCGTTTACCTTCATGCTCACCACTATAATGCATAGTGCCAGGAGGAGCACCAATATTTTGATATTTACTCATTTGTATCTGTTTCTAAGTCTATGTTTTTATTACCTTGAACTACCAATACTATTTCGCCTTTAACTGGGTTCGAATTATAAAATAGAATTAATTCCTCTAAACTTCCCCGTTTTGTTTCTTCAAAAAGTTTTGAAAGTTCACGACAAACGCATGCTTTTCGATTAGCACCCAAATGCTTTTGTAATTCTTGTAATAATTTTATTAATCTAAATGGCGATTCGTAAACAATAAATGTTTTTTCTTCGAATGCTAATAATTTTAATCGTGTTTGCCTGCCTTTTTTTTGAGGCAGAAAGCCATAAAAACTAAATTCGTTGCAAGGCAAGCCACTATTATTAAGAGCTGGCACAAAAGCGGTGGCTCCAGGTAAAGAAATAATCGAAATATTTTTTTCTATAGCTTCTCTAATTAATAAAAAACCTGGGTCTGAAATGCCAGGTGTTCCCGCATCGGAGATTAAGGCAATATTTTTTCCGGAATTTAATTGGGTAATAAGTTCGTCTAAAATTTTATGTTCGTTGTGTTGATGATATGATTTTAAAGGTTTTGAAATACCTAAATGTTTTAATAAAAAAGAAGAAGTGCGTGTATCTTCAGCTAAAATTAAGTCAACTTCTTTTAAGGTGTTAATGGCGCGAAGAGTAATGTCTTCTAAATTTCCTATAGGGGTTGGCACTATAAATAATCGTCCGCTCATATAAAATTGAAATTAATTTTTAATATTCAATAATAAAAACTGAAAAGGAATAGTTATTGATAATTAAATGTTAATGGTTAGATTAGAATTTTAAAACTAATTAAAATTATTACGAGCTTATTTAAAGCTTTGCATTTCGCATAATTTTTTATAGGTACCATTTAGTGCTATCAATTCTGAATGATTTCCTCGTTCGATAATTTCGCCCTGGTGCATTACAATAATTTCATCAGCATTAGCGATAGTTGAAAGACGATGAGCAATAACAATACTTGTTCGATTTTTAGTTAAGTTGGTTAGTGCCTCTTGAACTAATTTTTCACTTTCTGTGTCTAAAGCAGAGGTAGCTTCATCTAAAATTAATATCGCCGGATTTCGGAGAACTGCTCTTGCAATACTTATTCTTTGCCTTTGTCCGCCACTTAATTTACCACCCCGGTCACCAATATTTGTATAATATCCTTGAGGTAATTGTTGAATAAATTCATGTGCATTTGCAATTTTAGCCGCTTCAATAATATTTTTTTCATTTATATTTTCTAGCCCAAAAGCGATGTTATTAAGAATATTATCATTAAAAAGGATACTTTCTTGAGTAACAACTCCAATATGACTTCTTAAACTTTTTATTTTTATATTTTTTATATCAATCCCATCAATTAGTAATTGCCCCTTATCGTTTTCATAAAAATGACAAAGTAAATCGACTAATGTTGTTTTGCCGCTTCCGCTTTGACCAACTAAGGCAATAGTTTTACCTTTTTTAATACATAAATTAATATTTTTTAAAATACTGTTATTTTTATCTTGATGATAGCTAAAAAATAGATTTTTGTATTCGATAGTATTATTAAATTGAATTAATTCTATTGCATTTTTAGAATCAAAAATGATATTATCAGCATTTAAAATTTTATTAATTCGTTCTTCACTAGCGATTCCTTTTTGAATATTGTTATAAGAATTTGTTATTTGTTTAATTGGAGGTATTAACTGAGAAGCAAGCGCGAAGTAACTAATAAATAATGCGGCAGAAAGTTCTTCAGAAAAAACCATTTTACCTCCTAAAAATAGAACGAGCATTAAAATACCTGTAACAATTATTTCTGTTAGTGGAGAACTTAAATCTGTTTTACGATAAACTTTAGTTGATTGTTTAAAAAATGTTTGATTTAGAGATTCAAATTTATTATGCATAGTAAGTTCGGCACCAAATGCTTTTATTACTTTTAAACTCCCTAAACTTTCTTCTATAATACTAATAATTTGGCCTAAAGTTTCTTTTGTCTTAATAGAAGCGTTTTTTAGACTTTTTCCTAATATGACGATAATTAGAGCGGCAATTGGGAGTAATAATAAAATATAAAGCGTGAGTTTTATACTAATTAAAAGCATTAAACTAAATAAAATAAAAATGGTAAGTGGTTCTCTAAAAATCATTTCAAGTGTTTGCATAATACTCCATTCAATCTCTAAAACATCCACGGTCATCCTACTAATCAAATCTCCTTTTTTTTCTTCACTATAATAACTCAGGGGTAATTCAAGTGCTTTTTTATACATTTTATTTCTTAAGTCTCTAACTACCCCTGTTCTTATTGGCGCAATAAAATAAAGAGCAAAATAACGGCATATGTTTTTTAAAAAAGTAAGAATTAATACACTCAAACAAATAATTATTAATGCACCTATCTTTCCTTTTTTTATAATTAGAACAGCTAAATAGTAGTTAGAAAAATTTTGAAAATAACTTGAACTCAAAGAAAATTTAGATAAGCCTTTTTGTAAAATTATATTTAAACCAATGATGTCATTCTTAAATAAAAGGTCTAAAAAAGGAGCTATTAATGCCAAAGTAGAGGCAGATAATATGGCAAAAAGAACATTAAAAATTATATTTAGAGCAGTGTAACTTTTATAGTTTTTTGTATATTTTAAAACTGAAAATAGTTTTTTCATGCCTAATAATAAGTGAATTTTAATAAAATTATTAGCTAATATACTACAAAAATCTCATTACATTTGTCAGATGGAAAGCCTGAGGCAACAAAAAGTAAATAAATTATTGGCTAAAGAATTAGCTGAAATTTTTAGAAGTAAATCTAAATCACTTTTTGGTGGTGGATTTATTACAGTAACAACTGTTCGAATAAGTCCAGACCTGAGTTCTGCAAAAATTTATATTAGTATTATGGCAACTAAAGATAAGGCCGTCACTTTTAAATTAATACAAGATCAAAATAGTATTATTCGTAAAATACTTGGACTTATTGTTGGCAAACAATTACGTATTGTTCCACAGTTAATGTTTTTTATTGACGACTCGCTCGATTATGCCATGAAAATTGAAGCACTTTTAAAAAAGTAGTATTTGGATTTTTCGTTTTATATAGCAAAGCGTTATTTAGTTTCAAAAAAATCGAATAATGCCATTAATATAATTAGTTGGATTAGTATTATTGCTATTGCCATTACAACGGCAGCATTAATTGTTATTTTAAGCGCTATGAATGGGCTTACCAGCACAGTGGCTAATCTGTATAATGTGTTTGAGCCCGATTTAAAAGTAACACCAATTTCAGGAAAGTATTTTAAAATTAGCAATGTTGAATTAAACAAGTTGAAATTGATAGATGGTGTTTTAGCAATTTCTCAAACAATAAGCGATAAAGCTCTTCTAAAAAATTTTGATAAGCAAACTCTTATTTCAATCAAAGGAATTGATAAGTATTTTAATAAAGTAACAAAAATTGATTCGGCAATTGTGCAAGGCATTTATGGGTTGAATGATTCAGTAAATTCTAAAATAATTTTAGGTCGAGGAGTAGCAGATCAATTACAAGTAAATATAGGGGAATTAAGCTCAGATTTAATTTTATTTAGCCCAGTAAGGGGTATCTCCAACTCATTAAACCCTAATGATAATTTAAATCAAATCTATTGTTCGCCGTGCGGTGTTTTTAGTTTAAATGATGAACTTGATTATCAATTTGCTTTTGTGAATATAGAAACGGCAAAAAAATTATTTGACTCTCCCACTAAAATTACAGCTTTAGAAATATCTTGTGATAAAGAAAAGATAGAAGCAGTGCAAACAATCTTAATTAAAAAAATGGGGACAGATTTTGTTGTTAAGAATAGATATCAATTAAATGATGCTTTATTTAAAGTTTTAGAAACAGAAAAACTTGCCACCTTTATTATTTTGGCTTTTATTTTGATAATTGCAACATTTAATATTATTGGTGCTTTAACCATGTTGATTATTGAAAAACATAAAGACATAAAAACATTATTTAGCATAGGAGCCAGTTTGCCTCTAATTCGAAATATTTTTATGAGAGAAGGTTTTTTGATTACTGCAATTGGAGCTACATTAGGATTAATAATTGGATTATTTATTTGTTGGCTTCAAATTAAATATCATTTAGTAAAGTTTGGCAACGAATATATTATTCCATACTATCCAATAGATTTAAGGCTGAATGATTTTGTTTGGATTTTTAGTGTAATTATGATGATTGGATTTTTTGCAGCCTTATATCCTGTAAGAGTTTTTACAAAAATGGATTTAGTTCGCTAAGAAAAAAAAGATTTTTTTATTTCATTAATCTATTACACTTCCCACCATTTTGCTTCTATGCCAATATATACCCCATTTTTTTTACTTTGTATAGGGTATGTTTTTAGGGCAAACGCTCCACCAGATGTTGCTCTTCCATTTTCTAAATTAAAAGAATATCGATGAAGTGGGCAAACAATTTCATTATTTTTAGAGCAAAATCCTTTACTTAAACTTGCGCCATTATGAGGGCATTTATCTTGAACAGCAAAAAATCCATTTTGGGTTTGAGTAACACAAATTTTTTCGTTTCGTAATTCAAATACTATTATTGTGTTTATTGGGATTAGAGATTCTAGTTCAGTTCGATTATCAAATATTTTTATCCAATGATAGTTCATTATTTTATTGAAAAGATGCGCTGATTAAATAATATCGTTCATAGTATAAATGCCTTTTTTATCTTTTAAAAACTCTGCAGCAATAATAGCACCTTGAGCAAATCCTTTACGACTGTGGGCTTTATGCATAATTTCAATATCATCAATGGTAGAATTATATTTAACAAGATGTGTCCCCAAAACCATTCCTTCGCGTGTGTCTTTGATAAAAACTGTATCCTTATTTTTATTTAAAATACTCCATTTTTTTTTCCGATCTATTTTATCAATAATTTTATTTGCTAATGTAATGGCAGTGCCACTTGGTTTATCTAATTTATGAATATGATGAATTTCTTCAATACTAATTTCATAATCTTCGTATTTATTCATCAATTCTGCTAAATAAGTATTTACTTTTAAAAATAAGTTTACCCCTAAACTAAAATTAGATGCATAGAATAAACTTCCTTTTTTTTGTTTACATAATTTTTCTACTGATTTAAAATTATCCTGCCATCCTGTAGTTCCAACAATAATTGGTAAATTCGCATTAATACAAGTTGTAATATTTGATATTACTGCATCTGGTCTGCTAAATTCTATCGCTACATCGGCTTTATTTAAATCAGATGATGTTAATAAATCAGAGTTGGTACTATCAACTATCAAAACAATTTCGTGATTTCTTTTGGTTGCAATGGTTTCAATTTCTTTTCCCATTTTTCCATAACCGAATAAAGCAATTTTCATCTTATTTAAAATTTAATTTAACTGATAAACCTATGGATGTATTGAAGTTATTATATGAATCTTGATAAATATTTTTCCAAGGATCTATTTTTAAACTTAAGTCATCACTCACATCAAAAGATTTTAAATGACCATCTACATTTGCATCTATAATATTGAAAAGATAGACTATTACTAATCCGATAGCCGATAAATCTCTACTTTTTTTATAACTTAATTTTAAACTTTGTAATTGTTCGCCAGAGTAATTTGTTATTTGAGGTATCGTACTTGGATCATTATCATATAAAGCAATTACACTCGTCCTATATTTATTATATTCTTCAGTATTTATCTTATAATAATAGCCAAATCCAATAAGACATGAATAAATAATTGGTACTTTCCATAATTTTTTATTATATAATTGCCCTAAGCCAGGTAAAATCGAACTCATGATAGTAGGTATACGAGGATGAGAATATTTAATTATTGTTGATAATGGTTTATTTATTATACTATCTGAACCCAATATCGGATTGGATTGAGCAAATAAAGTCATATTGCTGGTTAGTAAAAAATAATAAATAGATATTAAAAAACAATGTTTCAAATTATTTTACAAGATTGTGCACAAGTGTATTACCAAAATTATTATGAAGTATTTTATCCATATTTTCTACAAGTTTATTAATATGAATTAATTCATTACTATTACTAATGGGCAAGGTATTTGACCCTTTTTTATCTATGGTTTCGATTATATAGTTCACTGTGAATTTACTTTCAGTAACTCCCGGTTGATATCTAATTTCTTTTGTATTTTCAGATTTTATCTCATTAAAAATTCCAGTTTCGGTGAAGTCATTAATAATCATTCTAACTAACCTATATGGGACATCTAATTGCTCTGATATTTCTGCATCAGAGAGTGGTTTTTCTCCATTATAAAATCTTTTCGAAACTACATTAGCAATCATTAGCGAAATTATTTTTTTGTATCTCGAACTTAATTTATTTATTTCATTTTTTAATTCATATTGGTCTACATGTTCATTTGCAAAAGCAATTTCAGCTCCAAATAATACCACATACCAACTATATTGTATTAAAATTAAAAACAAAGGTAAAGCTGCAAAACCACCATATATAAAATTTAGTGAGTTGGCTCCAATTTGAAATTTTATATAAGCCCATTTTAATATTTGAAACATGATAGAAGCTATAAGTCCTGCAACAGCTGATGATTTTAATTTAACTTTTGTATTTGGCATAACTAAATACAAACAAGTAAAAACCGCTATGATTAAACAATATGCAAATAATTTAATTAGAAATACGTTAAGTACACTTAACAAATGCATATTACCAATTTGATTTTCGATAGATAAAATAATGCCTCCAGCTAAAATAATTAGAACAGGGCTAATTAGCATGACTGTTATATAGTCTGTTAATTTTCTTAATAAAGTTCTTCCTTTTTTTATTTCCCATATTTCATTAAATATCTCTTCAATGCTATCCAGTAATTTAATTACGCTCCATAATAATAAAACAATACCAAATCCGGCAATTAATCCACTTTCTGTATTTTGTAGCATTGCTCCAGCATAAATAAATGCTTTTTTTAAAAGTTGAGTATATTCAGGATAATTAATTAGTAATTGTTCTTGTAAATTTTTTTCAAATCCAAATCCTTTAGAAATTGCAAAAACTAAAGCTAAAACCGGTACAATTGAGAAAATAGTATAAAATGTAAGAGCTGTAGCTTTTGTAAAACATTTATCTTCGTAGAAGCCTTGAATAGATAGGAATAAAATTCTTAATTGTCGCAATAATATGCCCTGTCTTTTATTGACCTTATCCAACCTAATTTTCCACATTTTTACCGAAACAAAATGCCATAAATTTTTTATACTTTCTATCACTTTCGACATACAAAACAAAATTAACAAAATAATTATATTGACTTTGAATTTTAATTATCTTCAACAATAATTTAAACTTATTTATCATTTATTGAAGATTCAAAAAAAACATATTTTTCAAATATTAGGCCCTTTATTAGCAACACTAACTTGGCTTTTTATCGATTTAGATCCATCTAACCGACAAGTTACATTAATGGCTGGAATTACCATTTGGATGTGTGTATGGTGGTTTACAGAAGCTGTAGGCTTAGCAGTTACTGCACTAATACCAGTTTTAATGCTACCCGTTTTTGGAATTAGCGATTGTAAAATTGTAGCTCAACAATATTCAGATAGTATCATCTTTTTATTTATTGGTGGTTTTTTGTTGGCTTTTGCTATAGAAAAATGGTATTTACATAAACGAATTGCGCTTAAAATATTATCAATTGTTGGTACAAAGCCAGGAACTATTTTGTTTGGCGTTATGCTAGCTACTTATTTAATTAGTAATTGGATAAGTAATACAGCTACAACAATTATGCTTTTTGGCGCTGTACTAGCATTAATAGAGGAAACTAAACAATATATTGAAAAAAATCAAGGAAAATTTGCAGCGGCATTATTATTAGGATTAGCTTTTTCGGCAACCATTGGTGGAATAGCTACTCCAGTTGGAACTCCGCCAAATATGTATTTTTTTAAAGCATATCACCAAACATTTCCTTTAAACACAGATTTAAATTTTTTGAAATGGAGTGCAATTGCATATCCAATTTCTTCACTTTTTTTATTAATTACATTTTTAGTCTTGTTTTATTATTTTATTTATAATAAAGTTAAATTAAACATTGATAAGGCTTATTTTAAAATTTCATATAAACAATTAGGTGTTTTTACTTGGGAAGAAAAATGGGTATTTAGTATTTTTATTATGTCAATTATATTATGGTTTTCAAGAGCAGATATAGATTTTGGAAACTTAAAAATTTATGGATGGAATCATCTTTTTATTGTTCCAAAATATATGGACGACTCTTTTGTGGCATTGCTTGCGGCTATGTTATTATTTTTAATTCCTTCCAAAAAAAATGTTGGGCAGGCTTTATTAATATGGGAAGATGCAAAGAAACTTCGTTATGATATTATTTTAATGTTTGGTTCTGGCTTTGCTTTAGCTTATGGATTTGAAATTTCAGGTTTAAGTAATTGGTTAGCTGCAAATTTACAAGTTCTAAAAGGTGTGTCTCCGATATTTATTATTTTATGTATTTGTATTGTAGTTACAATTATTAGTGAGTTTGCTTCTAACATTGCTAGTATACAATTAGTTATTCCAATTATGATTGCTTTACAAAAAGATTTGGATTTACCCCCTTTATTGTTAATGATGCCAGCTACTTTTGCCGCATCCTTAGGTTTTATGCTACCTGTCGCAACCGCAGCAAATACAATAGTTTTTGGCACAAAATATATTCAAATTAAAGATATGCTTAGAGTTGGTTTTTTATTAGATGCTATTGGAATAATTATTATTACCTTGATGTGTTATTTATATTTAGCTTAAAATGATAATTGGAAAAAATATTCACAAAAAATTTAATGATCTAGAAATTTTAAAAGGACTAGATATAAACATTCAAAAAGGAGAAATTGTTTCGATAGTTGGATCTTCGGGCGCAGGTAAAACAACCTTATTAACTATTTTAGGTACATTAGATAGGCCTTCACATGGAGAGCTAATTATTAATAATCAAGATGTATTTAAACTAAACGATAAAAAATTAGCGGCTTTTAGAAATTTACAAATTGGTTTTGTTTTTCAGTTTCATCAATTACTACCTGAATTTAATGCCCTTGAAAATATTTGTCTACCTGCATTTATTGCCAATAAAAGTAAAAAAGAGTCTGAAAATAGAGCCTACGAATTATTAGAGTTTTTTAATTTATCGAATAGGGCTCTTCATAAACCGTCAGAATTAAGTGGAGGAGAGCAACAACGAATTGCAGTTGCTCGTGCTCTTATTAATAATCCTTCAGTTATTTTTGCGGATGAACCTAGTGGAAATTTAGATAGCCAAAATGCCTCAGAGTTGCATGAGTTATTCTTTAAATTAAGAGAATTGTACCATCAAACTTTTGTTATCGTGACTCATAACAACGATTTAGCTAAAATGGCAGACAGAATTTTAAAAATGAAAGACGGAAAAATTTTATCTTAATTTTTAATTTAAATTAATGAAAAATAAATTAAATAATATTTATTAAAGTTTTTTTAAATCATCATACCAGCAATTGTTGCAGATAAATAACTAGCTAAAGTCCCACTAATTAGAGCCTTTATCCCTAATTTTGCTAAATCTGCTCGTCTTTCTGGAGCCAGTGCACCGATACCCCCTATTTGCATGCCTACTGAACTAAAATTAGCAAAACCACAAATAGCAAAGCTGGCAATAATTAATCCTTTTTCGCTTAATGGTTTTGTTAGTTTATGTGTTAAAGTGTCAAAAGCAACAAATTCGTTGATTGATAATTTTTGTCCCATTAATGTTGCCACTTGTTGAACGTCTTCATAGGGAACTCCCATACTCCATGCCATTGGATAAAAAATTTTTCCAAAGATGAAGTCTAAAGAAAGTTCTGGATATATTTTTCCTAAACCATAGTTTATTAAAGCAATTAATCCAATAAAACCGATTAGCATGGCAATAACATTGATGGATATTTTCATCCCATCGGAAGCTCCATGCGAAATAGCATCTATTAAATTTGTGTGTTCTTTTTTTACTTCAAGTTTTACTTTGCCTTTTGTAACAGACTCTTCCGTTTCAGGTAAAATAATTTTAGAAATAACTAAAGCCGCAGGTGCAGCCATTAAACTAGCCGCAAGAAGATATTCAGCTTTTGCTCCCATATTAACATAAACAATTAAAATCCCTCCAGCAATACAAGCCATGCTGCCTGACATTGAAGAAAGTAATTCACTTTTAGTCATACTTGATAAATATGGCCGTATTAATACTTGAGCCTCAACTTGCCCAACAAAAGCACTAGCAACATTGCTTAGAGCTTCGGCACCACTTGCTCGCATAACTACATTCATTACTTTAGCAATCACCGAAATAATTCTTTGCATAATGCCAGTGTGGTATAAAATTGCAACAAGCACGCAAACTAATATTATCGTAGCAGTTACACTAAACGCAAATACAAATGTTTGCTGCATTCCATAAGATAATACAGATCCTTGATGATTATCCACCATTATTCCTCCATAAACAAAAGAGGCACCTTGGGTAGCAAATTGTTCTATTTTAGACATTCCTTTACCTACTAGCTCAAAAAAATGAGTAATAAAAGAAACTTTTAAAACTAAAAATGCGATCGTAATTTGTAAGGCAAGCCCACTAAAAATTAAACGCAAATTAATTGCCTTACGATTATTTGATAATAATAAAGCAATTCCAAAAATTAGTAGAATACCTATTATTCCTGTAAATCTTTCCATATAAATAGATTATAGAAAGCAAAATACAAAATATAATAATGTAACCAAAACAAAGATATTTACTTATTATATTAAAAGGAGGCCACATATGAAACGCTTAGTTATTATGAGTTTGTTAATAGGATGTTTTCAAACTCAAGCAAAACACAGAAAAATTTGTTTGCAAGACGCTTTGGATTTAAAACTTGTAAAAGCTAAAGCTTATAGTTTAGGGGCGTATCAGGGCTCTTGTATGACAATAAAAATAAAAAATTTAACAAAAGATTCTTTAATTATTTTAATTGAAGCTGGTCGTAAATTAAATTCTTTAGATGATAATTATCAGGATATTTTAATAGTTAAAGAAGAATTATTAGGATTTAGATTATCTGAAGAAAAAAGTATTAAAATAAAAGGATATTGTTGTCAGGCATCCAATCGAGGCCCATTCTCAGGCTTAGAATATGGATTAAATAAGTTAGCAGACACTAATTTGGTTAAGTTGGCAAATTATTTAAATGAAAATTCATTTAATCAAACTACCGAACAAAACGCTGTTTGGGCTATAAGCGACAATAGAGTAACCGCAAGTATTACTGAAATCAACGATTCAATAGTTCTTCCACTAAGACAAATAGTTGCATCGATTAAAAGAGAGCCTATACCTTGGTATAAATTACTTACCAAAAATTTTCAATATTCGACTGGGCAAATTTCTAATTATCCAATTTCATTAAGAGGAAAGTTAGAATATTCAAACGAAAAATTAAATTACGCTACACTAATTATTGTAAATGATAAAGGAATTTGGACTGGTAACTTAAAAAGTTTTTGGCTAGATCCAAGCATAAAAAATGAGTTAGATTTAAATGTTTCTCTTAAGGGTTTTGCAAAAGGAAAATATTCTATTCAACTTATTACTAATGAAAAACAATTGGCTTCTAAGGATTTTGAAATCTGAATTTAAGAGTTTATTACTGAGTAATTTTTGAAAGGCTATTAGAGGATATTGAGAAGTTAAATTATATCATAAAGTAAAAGGATTGAAGATGTATTGCCAAAAAACAGAAAACGTAAAACATACTTTTGGTTAACATTGAAAATCCTCAAAAGAATTGATTCGAATTATAATTATTTTTATATACAAATATTACTAAAACAAATTAAAACCCTTGTGAATAAAAAAATAATTAAAATATTAATCTTTAGTTTATTATTTTTTCCTTTTATATTATTCAAGTGGAAATGGTTTAGCTGGGTTCCGAATATTTTTATATTATTGATTTTATGTTTTTTTTGCTTCTTTGAGGGGGCTTTACTAAAAATATATTTCTTACAAATAAGAGCCAAAAATATAAAAAAAGGAAATAAAAGGGCACTATTATTTATTGCATTTATCATTTTTTTCATGTATTTATGGAGTATTGAAAATTATCCAGCTACCGGTTATAAACTATTTTATATAATACTTTTTATACTTGGACCAATTTTGAATTATAATGAAGAAATCAAAATACAAAATACTAACGGTGATCTTATTGAAAAATAATATTATTTATAATGCATCATGTAAAATATATGATTATATAAAGTAGAAAAATATTTTTAAATAAATAGAAAAACTCCATGTTGGTTATGCTTAAATAGCAAAGAAAGTTTAAATAACTAAACACTTCTTTTTCTTAGTTTTTTGCTACTTAATGTAACTATTAAACCAATTATTGGAGTTAATAATATTGACCAATAGATAGATTTACTATATCCAATTTGTCTATATGTTCCAATAAATTTAGCAATGAAATATGTTAATCCAAAGTAGAGCGCAACCCATATAAAATAATCAAAATTCATATTTATATTTTAAAAGATTAAAAATTTGTGTTAATCAATATATGAAATTAATTTCCAAAAACTTTCTTTAATAATTCTGAAGCTCTAGCCATTGGATCTTTTCTTATTTTAGCTTCTTCCTCAGCAATTAAATACATTAATCCTGCGATTGCTTTATCTGTAATATATTCATCTAAGTTTGGATTTTGTTTTTTTACAAAAGGTATCGCATTATAGGTATTTGCCAAAGGTTCCCAGTAGGCGGTAACTTTTGTTTTAGAAATAGCATCTTTTATAATTGGCAAAAATTTATTTTTTAAAGGGCTAGAAGTAGTTTTTATCAGGTATTCAGTTGCTGCGTGTTCAGTTCCCTTTAAAATACTATAACCATCTTGAACGCTCATGTTTTTAATAGCATCTAAAAAAACAGTTGCAGCAGTTTTTGATGCTTCTTCAGCGGCTCTATTTAGACTTTGTTCAAACTCAATTATTTTATTAGACATGCCCATATTGCTTAGTTTAGACTTCATATCTTTTGCATCTTCTGGCCAAGGAATGAAAATAGCAGGGTTTTTATAAAATCCGTCTATTTTACTTGCTAAGTCTGAAGCACCAGAAGCACCTACACTGAGGGCTTCCTTTAATCCAGCCACAATTTCTTCGCTTGATAAATTAGATTTAGTAGCAGTTAAAGCTCCAAGCTTGTCTTTCCCTTGATTTAAAGCATTTTTAAAAGATTGTGATAAAAAAGTTGTAGAAAAAAAGAAAGAAAAACAACAGACAAAAAGTTTCATTATGTATTAGATTTAAAGTTAGACTAATTAAAGTTAATAATTTTTTATTTAAACCTTTAAATGTTAGTAGTTAATAAATTTTAATTATTAAAATATAATAATTTTAATTAATTTAAATTAATGAATTTTATATAGATTAGATAAGCACAGCTCTTTCATGAAAGCAGAAATCTTAACCATTGGCGACGAAATTTTAATTGGTCAAATAACCAATACAAATAGTGTTTGGATTGCCCAGCAGTTAAATTTAATGGGAATTAAAATTGTTCACATGGCAAGTATTTCGGACAATGAGAATGAAATTATAAAAGCTTTAGAAGATGCTACATTGCGAGCAGAATTTGTATTTATAACAGGAGGTTTAGGGCCAACTAAAGATGATATTACAAAAAAAACAATTGCTAAGTTTTTTAATACAGAGTTAATAATAAACGAAACAGTTTTAAAAATGGTTTCAGATTATTTTTTAAAAAGAGATAAAAAACTATTGCCAACAAATTATAATCAAGCACTCGTTCCAAAAAGTTGCCAAGTAATTTTAAATCAAAATGGAACAGCGCCAGGTATTTGGATGAAAAAAAATAATACTGTTTTTATAAGTATGCCAGGAGTACCTTACGAAATGAAATCCATGATGACTGAGATTATATTACCAAAAATTAAAATAGAGAATAATTTACCATTTATTTATCATCATACGGTTCATACAACTGGTCTTGGCGAAAGTGCATTAGCAGAATTAATAGCTGATTGGGAAGATAAACTAATAAATAAAAATATAAAGTTGGCATATTTACCACAACCAGGCATTGTAAGATTAAGACTATCGACTTTTGGAAATAATTTAGACGTGTTGAAAAAAAATATTTATTTAGCTATTGAAGAATTAAATATAATTATTGAGGAATTTATTTTTGGTTACGAAAATTATGGAGAAGAATCACCCTCTTTAGAAAAAATAGTAAGCAAACTTCTTAGAGAAAAAAAACAAACTCTTGCTTTAGCAGAAAGTTGTACGGGAGGCTATATTTCTAATTTATTTGTTCAATTACCTGGCGCTTCGGAAATTTTTAAAGGAGCTATCGTCCCTTATACAAATTTTTCAAAACAAGATTTATTAAATGTTGATAAAACCATATTTGAATCTGATGGGGCGGTAAGTAAACAGTGTGTAATTCAATTAGCAAAACAAGTTTTATTAAAATTTAATAGCGATTATTCTATAGCAATTTCTGGAATTGCAGGCCCAAGTGGTGGATCAGATGAAAAGCCAGTTGGTACTGTTTGGATTGCAGTTGCAAATAAAGATGAAGTTAATGCGCTTAAATTTCAATTTGGTGATCACAGGCAAAGAAATATAATTATGAGCTCAAATGCAGCAATTAATTTATTGAGAAAATTTATTTTGAAAATCTAATTCTCTTTAATAAAAAAGTGATAAATTTAATAATTAATGATCGAGTCTATTTTAAACGCGTTTTTTTATTTTAAATGAATGAGTTCGTTTGTTTTTAGCATTAAATCCATAAAAAGAATTTTCGGATTTGCATTACGTTCGATATAATAATAATTTTGATTAAACTCATTAATAAGCGTTTCATAATTTTTATGATTTATAAAAGGCGCAAACTTTTCTAAAAATTGATATTCTTGCCCGGTTAATCTTACAAGATTTTTATCGCCATAATTAAACATTAAACTATCTCTAAAAACTTCTAAAGCATATTGTAAAAATTGTTTTTGTTTTTCGCGTCCAGTTACTGCGTTATCTTCTATCCACTGTAATACTTTTCCACAATCAAATCTTAATGTTAAGCGCATAAAGTTTTGAAAGTTGTTTAAAAAAGAAATACTTTCTTCGTTATTTGTTAATATTAACATAGCTTCTGCATAATTTCCGTTAGCTAACAATGCCGATTGTTTTGATACTTCATCAGAAACGCCAAAATGTTTTATTAAACCATTGCTAATTTCATCTTCGTTACATTGTTGAAAAGAAATTTGCTGAACTCTAGATATAATTGTAGGAAGTAATTTTTCAATATTATTGCTTACAAGAATAAAAATTGTTTGATCGGGCGGCTCTTCTAATATTTTTAATAATTTGTTGGCGGCTTCAGCGTTCATTCTTTCAGGTTGCCATATAATCATAATTTTGTAAGAGCCCTCGTAGCTTGTGTAGCTCAATTTTTTTATAATATCATTTGATTCTTCAACAGGAATAATGGGTTGTTTGTTATCTACTTTTAATTCATTGAACCAAGAATCAATTGTTAAGTAGTGATTTTGTAAAAATACACTTCTAAATTCTGAGATTAAATCGTTACTACTTTTAATTGATTTGCTTTTTGCGATTGGAAAAACGAGATGCAGGTCGGGATGAATAAGTTTTGAAACTTTATTGCAAGAATTACAAACCCCACAGGGGCCATCAGCTAATTTGTTATTACAAAACAAATGTTGGGCAAAGACTATTGCGGTTGGTAAATTTCCAATTCCATCAGGGCCACCAAACAAAATAGCATGAGGAACTCTGCCCTCATTTATCATTTTAATTAAACGATGCTTGGGCTCAGATTGGCCAATAATTTGATTATAGTTCATTATAATTAAAACTTATTTTACATTAAATTCATTCATACAACGCGGTAAGCCCATAAAAGTGAAGGCTTTAATAGCATCACAGCACAATTTAATGCGATCGTTTAAGGTATTTAATTCCACCTCGTTCCACTTACCAAGTACATAATTAACTTGAGAGCCTTCATTAAAACTATTACTTATGCCAAATCTAAGTCTGGGATATTGTGTTGTATTTATTAATTCTTGAATATTTTTTAATCCATTATGACCACCATCGCTGCCTTTGGGGCCTATTCGGATTTTTCCAAAAGGCAAAGCCAGATCGTCTAAAATAACAAGTAAATTTTCTAGATTTATTTTTTTTGCTTGTAACCAATATTGTACGGCTTTACCACTTAAATTCATAAAAGTAGTTGGTTTTATTAAAATTAAATATTGACCTTTATATTTTAATTCTGCAATTTCGACGTGTCTATCCGATTTAAATATAAGGCCAGCTTCCTTTGCAAGTTCATCAATAATTTTAAACCCAATGTTGTGTCGGGTTTCGGCATACTCTTCGCCTATATTTCCTAAACCAACGATTAAAAATTTACTCATAGTAAAACCTTTAATTAAAATTATTTATTGTTACAAAGTATTTAATTTTTTTTGTGAAAATTATGTTTTATATTATATCTAATACATTTCCAGTATTCTTTGCTATAACTTACAAAAACCTCTTCGCCTTTATTAATATCACGATCGGCAACAATGAAGCAATTATTTGAAATAACTTTATAAGAGGCGTTATTTTTAATTCCTTTATTTCTGCTTAAGCCTTGTGCATCGTTTGCATATCGGGCTTTATAGTTTGGTGTTGAGAAGGCATCGATGCATCTGTTTTTATTAATAAAAAACAAATAGCCATCTTTATCTTCAAGAACTCTTTTTTCGTATTCTTTCCAATCTATAATTTCTCCTTTATATTCAATAATAATAGAGCCTTTTTTAATTTGTTTGTTTGTAAAAAGGCCTTTGCCCGCATTTGATAATAAAGATTTTTTAACTATAAGTGACATAATGGCGACAAATGTAAATGTTTTTTTTGAATACCTCGTTTGATAAAAAAAAGTTTTAGAAATTTGTAAAAACTTGTTGTATTTTGTTAAGAATTAAATTAATTCGTCATACTTTAATAATACTGTTGTATGTGACCGCCGCTAATTATTTGAAAGGATTTATTTTCTTTTGCTTTTTTACTTGAAATTAATTCACATCCATTTTCAGAAAGTATTAAAAGTCTGGTACAATATTTTATTAATAAATCTAAATCATGGGAGCTAATTAAAATACATTTATTTTTTTCTTCACTTAATTTTTTTAAAAGAATAAAAATATCATGTTTTGAAGCATAATCTAAAAATGCACTCGGCTCATCTAAAAGCATAATCGGAGTTTGTTGTGCTAAAGCTTTTGCAATTATTGTTTTCTGAAACAAACCATCGCTCAATTCGGAGCTAAGTTTATTTATATGTGCTGACAAATTGCATGCTTTTATTGCCTCATTAATGTAAACTTTATGATTTTTAAATAATTGATTGAATGAGTTTGAGTAAGGCATTTGACCGGATGCAACAATATCGTATACAGTTAAATTAAACCCTTCTATTCTTTCTGTTAACACTACAGAAATTTGTTGAGATAGTTCAAGTAAGGACATCTGTTTACGAGGTATTTGATTAATAAAAATTTCACCAGCTAAAGGCAAAATAAGACCGCTTATGCTTTTTAATAATGTTGATTTTCCAATGCCATTTATACCTACAATTCCAACTATTTCACCCATAAAAAAAGACGCACTGATATTTCTTAAAACAGTATGGTGATTATTGTTTTTTAAATAACCTAGATCGGCATTTTTTATTGAGATACATTCTTTATCATTCATCATAATTACCAGTATTTAGTTTTAAACATTAAATAAATTACTAGTGGTGCTCCAATAAAAGTTGTAATCATGTTTATAGGTAAGGAAATGGAATTGAAAATTGAATTTGATATCGCGTCGGATAGTAATAAAGTTGAGCTACCAATAAGTATGCATGAAAATAAATGAACTTGTTGTTTAGATGTTTTAAAAATTAAACGAGATAAGATAGGAATGGCAATTCCGATAAATGCTATTGGTCCACAAAATGCGGTAGTTAAACCAGTTAATGCAGAAGAAATTAAAATTAAATAAAATCGGTTTTTGTAAAAATTTATCCCAAGATTACTTGCGTAATTTTTTCCTAAAAGCATAGCATTTAATGGTTTGATAAAACAAAAAATTGACAGCATAAAAATAAAATAAAATGTAAAATAAATATATAGATCACTTTGGGTAGTATTTGCAAGAGAACCCATGCCCCAAACTACAAATGTTTTTAGGCTATTTGAATCAGAAAAGTATTCAAGTGAAGTTTGAAGTGCACCGCATATTTGAGAAATCATTAAACCTATTAAAAGTAATATCACATTACTACTTATTTTTTTAGAAATAAATAAAATTAAAAAGGTAATAATAAGACTACCTGTAATTGCTGAAAAGACAATATAAGTTTTTCCATAAAAATAATTATATATAAAACTAAATGAGCTACCTGATAAAATACTAGCTGCAACCATTAGTGAAGCGCCAGAGCTTATTCCTAATACATAAGGACCTGCTAGAGGGTTTCTAAAAATTATTTGTAAAATTAAACCAGATAATGCAAGTGAGGAGCCAGCAAGAATAGCAGTGATTGATTTTGGAAAACGGATTTGCCAAAAAATAAAATCATTAGCTAAAGCTATTTTATTATTTAAATCCTCTGAGCCACCATACCATAAACTTAAAAAGCATGTTGATATAAAAAAGAGCATCAGGATGACAAATTTTATTGTAATATTATTTTGCAAAAGTTTATTTTATAATAAAAAGTATAAACGAAGATATATTAAAAACTTTAATCTTTAGATTTATAAAACCTAGTTTATTTTTTTGTAAAAAGTTAATTTATTATTAATTAAATTGATTAATTCAGGATGAAAAATTAAAATTAAATCATTTAAAATTTTATTAGGATAAATCATACCTGTTTCCCAATAAGAACTGTAGCCAAGCGCATTAGTATTTTTATTATTATTATATAAATTCCCAACTTTAAATGCATTAAATTCTTTATATCTATTATCAAAACCTAATAATTCTTTTTTTGTTTTAATACTAGATAGATTAATCCAGTAATCAGCATCGTTTGCTTGAGCAAAAACTTGCTCGAAACTTAAAGGGAAACTTCCTGTATTTTTATTTTTTGACCAGATATAATTTGCATTTGCGTCATCGATTAATTGAGCTACATAACTATTTCCACCAGGAACATACCAAGCATCACTATATTTAATTTCGGAAAAAACGCTTGGCTTAAAGTTTGAGTTTTTAGCTATTAATTTTAATTCTAAATAATTTTTTTCAATTTGATTAAAAATGGAATCGGCTAGCTCTTTTTTGTTTACAAAGGCAGCAAAAAATTTAATCCATTCGGCTCTAGCTAGAGGAGAGGATTCGAGGTGATCAAGAATTATTGCAATTGGAATACCAGTTTGATTTAGCTTTTTATTATTATTTTTTTCGCCTTCTCCCGTTCCAAAAGTAAAAATAATATCTGGAAAGAGTGTAATAGTTTTTTCTAAATCAATTTGAGGACCTTTTGATAGTTCTATAATTTGATTCAATCTTTGTTTTTTAATTATTTGAGGATTATTTACATAGTCAATATTATCTATTGCTGAAATCGAATTAATACAATTTAGTTCACAGAGCATTGATGAGTAAATACTACTTAACACCACAATTTTATTACAAGGAGATTTAATAAAAAAATTATTTTTTGAATTTACTTTTAGATTATTACCCGTTTTATAAATATAAAATTTAGCTGTAGTGTCTAAATTATTTTTATTTCCAAATAGGCAAACCTGAGTAAGGTTATTAGAATAAATAATAGTAAATCGTTTGGCATACTTTATTTCTTTATTTTTTTGTAGTATATTTTTTTGTTTAGGAATATTTTCTTCTGGCGCTTGACAGCATAATAGTAAAAAGTTAAAAGAAAAATAAAAGTATAAAAATTTACTAAGCTTCATTTAGATTGATTTCGAATGTAATTCCTTTTGGCAGATTATTTTTTACCATTATTTCTCCGTTATGGCCTTTTACAATTTGTTTTACAATATATAAACCAAGTCCTGTTCCTTTAGAGTTTCTTATGTTTTCATTTTCGCCTCTATAAAATTTAGTAAAAATATCTGATTTATTTTTATCAGAAATACCACAACCATTATCGCTTATTTTGAATGTAATATATTTATTTTCACTTGTTAATTCAATAAAAATTATTTTTGGAAAAAGACTATATTTTATAGCATTATCAACTAAATTAGTTATGATTGAAGGAAATGAAAATTCATCAATTGATGCAAATAAATTTTCTTCAATATTATTAGTAATTTCTCCTGATTCAATTTCTTTTTTATAGTATCGATTTAAAACATGATTTATAATTTGGCTAATATTTTGTTTTTCTAGTTTAAAATCAAATTCATTGGCGTCCATTCGGCTCGCAATTAGAACGTTATCGATTAGCGAATTTAACCGTTCTGTCTCTTTTAATGCAGTATTAATTAAATCTTGCTTAGTTGACATTTTTAATTTTTGTTTTAATAATGTCTGTAGTTGGAGTTTTGTTGCTGCAATAGGAGTTTTTAATTCGTGAGTTATACTTAAAAAAAAGTTTTTTTGTTGGTTATTTATAGCACTTTCTTTTTCTTGCGCCAATTTTATTTTATAAAAACCAAAAAGTAGTAATAATAAAAAAACGCTTCCTTCGCCAACAATCATAAAGGTTTGCATCCTTTTTTTATGATGTAAATCAGCAATATCTTTTTTTAATTGAATTTCATTCGGGGAACTAAGCTCAATAAGTTTTTGTTTTTCGTTAATTATTTTTCCATTTTGTGTTACTAATAAATATTCCCACCATAAAAATTGTAAAAGAATGTAGCATAAAAGAGCTATAAAAATTATTTTAGATTTAGATTTAATTTTCATTTTTAATTTTCTTGAGGGATTTGAATAAGGGCCTCTATTTGATAAAGAACTTCATCAGCACGTTTTATGGTCTTTACATCGTCGATTGCTAGGTATAATTTACCATTTTGTTCTTTTAATTTGCATAAACTAGGGTATTTCTGACTAAACATTAGTGAACCTTGAAATATTGGGCTAGAAAAATAATCACTTTTTTGTTTATTTAAAAAATAAGCAAACATTTTATTATTTTTTAAAGTTAATTTTTCAAATCCTAATTTCATGGCTTTCCATCTCATTTTAACAACTCGAATTAATTCAATGGTTTCAACTGGAAGGGGACCAAAACGATCTTTTAAATTATTTTCAAAAATCAATAAATCTTCTTCTTTTATTATGTTGTCTAATTCTCGATATAACAACAATCTTTCTGTAATACTATTTATATAAATATCAGGTATTAGTAATTGAAGATCAGTGTCAATAATCGTTTCTTTAACAAACTGTCTTGAAAATACAGATTTATTTTGTGTTTCTCCATTTTCATTAATTATTTCTTTATACCAATCTTCTTCCTTCAGTTCTTCAACAGCTTCGTTTAAAATTTTCATATAGGTATCAAATCCCATGTCGTTTATAAATCCACTTTGTTCCCCACCCAATAAGTTACCAGCCCCTCTAATATCCAAATCACGCATAGCAATTTGGAATCCGCTTCCTAAATCATTAAAATCAACTATTGCTTTTAATCTTTTTCTTGCTTCCTCTGTTAATAAAATTTGAGATGGTGCAAATAAAAAACAAAATGCTTTTTTATTACTTCTTCCTACACGCCCTCGCATCTGATGTAAATCGCTTAATCCAAAATTCTGAGCGTCGTTTATTATTATTGTATTTGCATTACTAATGTCTAAGCCACTTTCAATAATTGTTGTTGCAATAAGAACATCATAATCGCCTTCCATAAATCCTAACATTACTTTTTCAAGTTTATCTCCATCCATTTGCCCGTGACCGATAGCAATTTTGGCATCTGGAACTAAACGTTGAATAATTCCAGCAATGTCAGTAATATTTTGAACTTTATTATGTACGAAAAAAACCTGACCACTTCTGCTTAATTCATAACTAATAACATCTCGAATTAATTCTTCGTTAAAATTGTGTAGTTCAGTTTGAACAGGATACCTATTTTGAGGAGGAGTAGAAATGACAGAAAGATCACGCGCACCCATCAAGCTAAATTGTAATGTTCTTGGAATTGGAGTTGCGGTAAGGGTAAGGGTATCAATTGTTGATTTAAATGTTTTAAGTTTATCTTTTACTCCAACTCCAAATTTTTGTTCCTCGTCAATAATTAATAAGCCCACATCTTTAAATTTCACTTCTTTTCCAACTAATTTATGAGTTCCAATAATTATATCAATTTGACCTTCGCCTAATTTTTTAATAATTTCTTTAGTTTCTTTAACGCTTCTAAATCTATTAATATAGTCTATATTACATGGCAAATCTTTAAGACGTTCTTTAAAAGTTTTAAAATGTTGATAGGCTAAAATTGTAGTTGGTACTAATATAGCTACTTGCTTACTATCGCAAACAGCTTTAAACGCAGCTCGAATTGCAATTTCTGTTTTCCCGAATCCAACATCTCCACAGACTAATCTGTCCATAGGATGAGGCTTTTCCATATCTCGCTTAACATCATTGGTTACCTTAAGCTGATCAGGAGTGTCTTCGTAAATGAAAGACGCTTCAAGTTCGTGTTGTAAATAGTTATCTTTTTGAAACGAAAAACCTGGCTTTGATTTTCGTTCGGCATACAACTTAATTAAGTCGTAAGCAAGTTCTTTTACGTTTCGTTTTGTTTTATTTTTTAAATTTTGCCATGTAGCACTTCCCAATTTATCTATTCTCGGCACTTGCCCTTCTTTACCACTAAATTTGCTAATTCTATGTAAACTATGAATACTAACATATAAAGCGTCGTTATCTTTAAATAATAATTTTACACTTTCTTGTTCTTTTCCATTTATATTTAATTTTTGTAGGCCAGCAAAACGACCAATTCCATGGTCAATATGTGTTACATAGTCGCCTGGATTTAAAGTTAAAAGTTCTTTTAAAGTAAAAGTTTCAGCGCTTTTGTGTTTTAGATCTTTAAGTTTAAATCTGTGGTACCTTTCAAAAATTTGATGATCGGTATAAATTGCAATTTTTAAGTCTTCATCAATAAATCCCTCATGAATATTTAAAGGAAGGTAATTTATTAAACTATCGTAGGTTTTATTTTCATAAGCTAGCAAATCGTTAAAAATTGAAATTAATCTTTCGGCCTGTTTATTATTGTCGGTAAGAAAATAATTTTGATAGCCATTATTTTTATTTTCTTTTAAATTTGAAATAAGTAAATCGAAGTTTTTATTAAAACTTGGTTGTGGTTTTTGATTAAAATTAATTTTGTTTCTGCTCAGAATTGATTTTATTCCAAATTCGAAACAAGTATATTCTTTTAATAAGACTCTTAATTCATTGGAATTAGAATATAATTTTTCTGGTAAAACTTGTATTATTTCTCCAAGGTAATTTCTGTGTGCCTTTTTTGCCGATTCAAGTTTTTTTTCAAAAATATCAAAAGCAAATTCTACATCATCAATAAATAATAGGGTGTTAGAGAAGCAAAAATATTCTAAGAGTAACCCTTTTTCTTCCAGAAATAAAGTGGAATTGATATTTGGAATAATTGTGATAAATTCGAAAGTGGCATTAGAAAGTTGAGAAGATGGATCGAATGTTTTAATCGCTTCAACATTGTTTCCAAATAACTCAATACGATAAGGAAGTTCATTCGCAAAAGAGTAAATGTCAATTATGCCACCTCTTATACTAAATTGACCTGGTTCATAAACAAAATCTACTGTTTCAAATTTAAATGAAATTAATAACTCCGAGATAAATTGAATTGATAGTTTTTCGTTTTTTTTTATTTGTAATGTATTTTTATGCAATTGTTTTTTTAAAGCAACTTTTTCAGATAGCGCTTGAGGATATGTTATTACAATACCTGAAAAAGAATCTTTAGCTATTAAATTTAAAACTTCTGCTCTTTCCTGAATATTAGCATTTGTAGTTTTTTCTATTTGATAGGGCTGCTTGTAGCTTTCAGGAAAAAATAAAATTTGCTTATCAGGTAATAAAGTATCCATATCGTTTAAAAGATAGGCTGCTTTTTCTTTATCAGAAGCTATAACAACACATATTTTTTGTGTTTTAGCAAGGAGCGATTCAATAAAAAAAGACAAAGAAGATCCATTTAAACCATTTAAATAATGGTTTTGATCAGGAGTACTATCGGCTAATTTGGAATGAAAAATTCCTTTTAGCGATTTATTTAAGGTCATTTTTGAATCTATAAAATTAAGAATAATTTGATAATGAATCTTGGCTTTATTTTACTACTTTTTGTTAAATTTAAAAATCACATAATTTCGATAAATACTTTGACCTTTTCTTTTAATTGATTAATTTTAGAAAAATTACCTAATTTATTTTACATATGAAAAATTTTACTTCAATCATTATCTTTTTAGCATCAAGTTTAACTGCATTTTCTCAAACACCAAGAGTATCTCT
>SYAL01000010.1 GCA_005787585.1 Bacteroidota bacterium | reverse complement strand
AATAATTATTTTTGTTTTATTGTTTTCATTTCAATATAAGGCACAAATAAATAAAACAAATACTACTAAAAATAATGCAAAAAAAAATCCTGAAACTTTTTTAATTTTAAAAACTGACTTTGATAAATTATTTACTTTTAAATCTAATCAGGTTATCAATTTAACTTCTAACATGTATTTAGATAAATCGGTTTCCCTTTTAAATACTAAAAATGGAGATATGATTTTATTAAAAATTAAATTAAATTATTTTAAAAAAGCTTATTTAATGGTCCAAATAAATGGTTCATATTCAACTCAAATTTTTATTATATCTAGCGATAAATCTATTTTTTATAAAGGAAAATTCTCAAACACAGGTTTATTAATGACTAAATGTCTTGAGGAAGAAATTGTATCAGAGTAAAAAAAAGAAATATTATGACATTTAAAAATATCTTCAAACTATTTACAGTTATTCTATCTTCAAACTGTTTTTCTCAAAATTTAATATTAAATGGCAACCCATCTATTACGAATAAAGTAATTTTTCTTGATTTTGATGGTCACGTTGCTGTTGGTACGTTGTGGAATTCTGGTAATGCTGTAAATGCTTTACCTTCAACAGTATCAAATACAAATAAAATAAATATTTGGAAAAGAATTTGTGAGGATTACCGACCTTTTGATGTTAATGTTACCACTGATTCACTTCGTTTTAATAATGCTCCTGCAAACAAACGTATACGAATAGTTTTTACACCTTCAAGCGCATGGTATGGATCTGCAGGAGGTGTTGCTTATTTGGGTAGTTTTTCTTGGGGAGGAAATCCAGGAACGCCTTGTTGGGTGTTTGAAAATCAATTGGGTTATAATGCAAAAAGTATGGCAGAAGCTGCATCACACGAAGCTGGACATACATTTACACTGAGGCACCAAAGCACCTATAATAATTTATGTGTTAAAACTGCAGAATATAATCCTGGATTAGGTTCAAGCATTACAGGTTGGGCACCAATAATGGGAGTCGGGTACAGTAAAAATATTACAGTATGGACAAGTGGCAAGAGTTCGGTATCGTGCACAACAATTCAATATGATCATGGAGGAATATCACCTGGGATTACAAGTCAAGGATTTTTAAATTATTTGGCTGACGATGTTGGAGATGTTTCGGCAACTGCAAAAATTTTAAATTTAAATACAATCACTTTACTTGATTCTGGAATTATTTCAACCCCATCTGATGTTGACGCATTTAAGTTTACTATTTGTGTTAACAGATATGTTTCATTTAATGTTAAGCCATGGGCATTAGATACTGTAAATTATGATGGGGCTAACTTAGACATACGATTTTCTTTATATAATTCATCTAATGTTTTGTTGGCTACTGATACTTCTTTAACAAGATTGAGAACATTGGTAGGATATAATTTTACACCAGGCACTTATTATTTTACAATAGATGGAGGCAGATCCAGTAATTATTCAGACTATGGGAGTTTAGGTAAATATTTTATTTCAATTAAATCAAACAATCCGCCAGCTATCGCTAATACTATTTTAACTAATTCGGCTATTTGTTCTGGTCAAAGCGCAACATTAAATTACACATCAAATGGAACTCCAACAAACTGGCAATGGACAGTTTCTGGTTCTACAATTACAAGTTCAATTCTACAAAATCCAATTATACAATTTAATTCAGCAGGTTTATATACTATTTCGTTATTGGCATCTAATGCAAATTCTGCAAGCTGCATCTCTATTCAAACAATAAATGTTGGTTCGCTACCATCAATTTCTGTAATTGGATCAAATAGTATCATTTGCCCTTTCGAAAGTACTACTCTGATTGCTAATGGCGCCAACATATATAATTGGATGCCCGGAAACTATTCAGGTTTTACTCAAATTGTTAGCCCATCTGTAACTACAAATTATACTATAACGGGGAGTAACGGCTCTTGCACTAATTCTATTGTAACTACGGTTTCTGTTAGCCCAAATTTTACAATAAATGTTGCAACAACAAACTCTTTACTTTGTCCCGGGCAGAGTTTAACTTTAACGGCTTCAGGTGCAAATTCTTATACCATTAATCCTGGAGGAGTTGTTTCTAATTCATTAATATTATTCCCACAAATAACTTCAACCTATGTTGTTACTGGTAGTGTGGCTTTATGTTCAAAAACTACTCAAAAAGTAATTAATGTTAAACCTGATTTTACAGTTTATTTAACTGCCTCTCAAACTACAATATGTGCAGGGGTAACAATCAGTTTAACAGCATCAGGCGCAAATTCATATACTTATTATCCTGGTGGTCTTACAAATAATATAATTGTTGTCAATCCAACAGTATCAACAACCTATTTAGTTTATGGCACATTAAATCAATGTTCAAATTCTAATCAAATAGAAATAACCGTTCAAAATTGCACATCGATTGAAAAAAATAATGATTTTTTATATGATTTTAATTTATTTCCAAACCCTGCAAACAATTTTATTACAATTGATTTAGGAAATAAAACTGGAACAATTGAAATAATAAATACAATGGGTAGTTTAATTTTTCAAGAAGATTTAAATGGTATTAATTTGTTAAATGTTAATCTGAATAATTGGACAAAAGGAATTTATTTTATGAAGTATTCTAATAAAAATAATAATTTAAAGGTTAAAAAATTCATTATACAATAAATTCTAAAATATTGATAAGTTAATACTTGTTTAATTTTTTTATTTAACCACAGTTGCTCATCCTCACTAATATAAAATCCATAAGAATATTTAAACAAATTTAGATTTATGTATAGATAAGATTCTGCCCTTAAAGTTTATAATATGAGGTCCTAAATTTTTTAAAAATTAAAGTTTTAGATTTTAATTTATATTTTATTTTCTTCATTGGTATTACTAATTTGATTAAAAACAGAGTTGAATTATCAATTTGTGAAGATAGCTCATTGCAAAATAAAAATACGGAAAAAAATTCTCTTTTTTATTCTCAATAGATTATAGAAAAACATGAAATTAAAGTTTAGTAAATACATTACATAATGACTTTATTGATGGTATATCAATTCATAATTTAGATTTGAAATTACCATTACTTTTCTTATTTAATGTTTAATATAATTTTATATCTTTAGTATTTTATATTTATAAGTATGAAAATTTCGGTAAATTGGCTTAAAACCCTTATTGATATTGATAAGTCTCCTCAACAAATAGCTGATTTATTAACCTCCTCCGGTTTGGAAGTTGAAAGTTTAGAAACTTTTGAAAGTATAAAAGGCGGGTTAAAGGGTTTTTATGTTGGACAAGTAACAGAATGTGTTAAGCACCCTGATGCTGATAGATTAAGTTTAACCAAAGTAAATATTGGTTCAGGACAAATTCTTTCAATTGTTTGCGGTGCAACAAATGTAGCATTGAATCAAAAAGTAATTGTGGCAACCGTTGGAACAACATTGTATCCAATTAAAGGAGAATCTTTTGAAATAAAAAAATCTAAAATAAGAGGTATTTTAAGTGAAGGAATGATTTGTGCTGAAGATGAAATCGGAATAGGTATTAGTCATGATGGAATTATTGTTTTACCTGATGATAGTATTGTTGGACTTTCTGCAGCTGAGTATTTTAAAATTGAAACTGACACGATACTTGAAATTGGATTAACACCAAACAGAAGTGACGCCGCTTCTCATTTAGGTATTGCAAGAGAACTTGCTGCAATTTTAAACACCGCCGAAAAAAGAATTACATATCAAGTAAATACTAATGGTTTAAATGCTTTACCAAAATCTGATTCTTCAAAGAATATTTCGATTGATGTTATAAATTTTGATGCTTGTAAAAGATACTCAGGTATCGTCATATCTGATATCACTGTAAATGAAAGTCCAGCTTGGTTAAAAAATAAATTACAATCAATAGGTATTCGATCTATTAATAATGTGGTTGATATTACTAATTTCGTTTTACACGATTTAGGGCAACCTATTCATGCATTTGATTATGATAAAATAAAAGGGCAAAAGGTAATAGTTAGAAATGCTGCTTTAGGTGAGAAATTTCAAACTTTAGATTTTGTTGAGCGAGAACTTAAAACTAATGATTTATTGATCTGTGACATTGAATCCCCTATGTGTATTGCAGGAGTAATTGGTGGATTAAATTCTGGCGTTAATGAAAAAACAAAGTCTATATTTATTGAATCTGCATATTTTAATGCTGAATTTATTCGTAAAACATCAAAGCTTCATGCTTTAAAAACAGACGCTTCTTTTCGTTTTGAAAGAGGAGCAGATCCAGACATGGCAATTAATGCTCTAATTAGAGCTTCAAATTTAATTTTAGAAATTGCTGGGGGTAAAATTACCATGGATATTTTAGATATATATCCTGAAAAAATTTTACCTTACAAAGTAGCTTTTTCTTATTCTAATTGTAATGCACTAATTGGAAAAGAAATTGATAGAATTGTAATTAAAAACATCATACTTAGTTTAGATATTCAAATTGAAAGCGAAGGAACGGATGGATTATTATTATTTGTACCAAGATATAAAACTGATGTAACTCGTGAAGTAGATTTGATTGAAGAGGTTATGCGGATATATGGCTATAATAATATTGATGCGAGTAAGTCAATTTCATATACTGCTTTTAATGAAAATAAAAATCAAGACCTTTTAATCGAAAATAAAGTAAGTTCAATTTTAGAAGGTTTTGGATTTAATGAAATAATGGGTTTATCTCTAACTAAGGAAAGTTACTGTAAAATTGAAGATGCTACTGTTAAGCTTATAAATCCATTAAGTACTGATTTAGAAGTTTTAAGGTCAGATATGCTTTTTAGCGGATTAGAAGCGATATCATATAACATTAATAGAAAAAATACTGATTTAAAATTTTTTGAAATCGGAAAAATTTATCATCATCAATACGAATCTTCTCATTATCAAGAAAAAAAACAAATAAGTTTATTTATTACAGGGAAGCTATTTAAAGAAAACCCGTATGGTTTAAATCAAAAAACGAACTTTTCTTATTTAAAATCTACTGTTGAACAAATTTTAAAAAAGTGTTGTATAAATAATTTTAAATATACAGAAAGTAATTATACTCATTTTGAAATAGGGTTAATCTGTCATCAAAATAATTCACCATTAATCGAATTGGGCTTAGTTAGCAAATTACAATTAAGAAAAATCAATATTAATCAACCCGTTTTTTATGCTGTATTAAATTGCGATAACCTAGTTAAAGCAAGTGATAATAAAAGTATAATATTTGAAGAGATAATTAAATTTCCTTCAGTTAGAAGAGACTTATCTTTATTAATAAATAAAAATATAAAATTTATAGATATTCAAAATCTTGCTTTTGCCACCGAACGCAAGTTTTTAAAAGAAGTTAATTTGTTTGACATATACGAAGATGAAAAGTTGGGCGATAAAAAATCTTATGCCGTAAGTTTTTCTTTAGTCAATAAAGAAGCTACCTTAACAGAAAAACAAATTGATGGTGTAATTGAAAAATTAATTTTAAATTTTAGAGAAAAACTTGGCGCCGAATTACGGTAAATACAATGCATCATTTTTTTAAAGATTTAAAAGTAGTTGAATTAGCTGGTGTTTTAGCGGGCCCCAGTGTAGGTTATTTTTTCGCTGAATTGGGTGCAAAAGTTATTAAAATTGAAAACCCTAACACAAACGGTGATGTTACTCGTGGTTGGAAATTAAAATCAGAAAAAAGCAAAGATTCCACTAGTGCTTATTTTTGGAGTGTAAATTCACTAAAAGAAATTATTTATTTAGACATTACGTTAAAATCTCAACTTCTAAAATTTTATACAATAATCAGTGATGCTGATATTATAATTACAAATTTCAAATTTGGAGACGATAAAAAATTAAAATTAGATTATTCATCTCTTAAGTTAATTAATCCATCATTAATTATGGCTTCAATTAATGGTTTTGGAAAAAACTCTCCACGAACTGCCTACGACTTAATTTTACAAGCAGAAAGCGGCTTTATGTTTATGAATGGAGAAGAAAATAGTAGACCTGTTAAAATGCCAGTTGCCTTAATTGATTTAATTGCTGCTCACCAGTTAAAAGAAGCCATTTTAATTGCTTTAATTCATCGATATAAAACAAAAATGGGTTCACACATTACAGTGTCTCTTTTTGATAGTGCCGTTGCTTCTTTAGCTAATCAAGCTACAAATTGGCTAATTGCAAAAGAATTACCAAAATCAATGGGGAGTATTCATCCAAATATAGCACCTTATGGTGAACTTTTTGAAACAAAAGATAATCACTTAATAACTTTTGCAATTGGTAATAACAAACAGTTTAAACATTTATGTGACTTAATTCAATATTCTTCTTTGGCAAACGATTCTAAATATGCTACCAATCAATTAAGGGTTAAAAATCGAAATCAACTATATGCACTGTTATATAATTATATACATGAGTTAAATTATAAAGAATTATATAAATTGTGTTTAGAAAAAGAAATTCCAGTTGGTAAAATTCGAAATTTAAAAGAGGTTTTTGAACTACCCGAAGCAAAAGCAATGCTGAGGCAGTTCAAATATAACAATCAAAATCTCAATACAGTATCAAGTATTGCTTTTAAATTTATAAACTAATGTATCATGTTAAAATAGCTTCTAATCAACAACAGTTAAACTCTATTTTACAACTACGCTACGAGGTGCTAAGAAAGCCATGGTCAATGACAATTGGTTCTGCAACAGATCTATTAGAACAAAAATCTATAAATGCTTTTATCCAAAATAACGAAGGTATTGTAATTGCCTGCGGTAGACTACAAGAAAATGAAAATAAAATCGGTCAAATACGTTTTATGGCTGTTGATAAAAATTATCAGGGAAAAGGACTTGGTAAATTAATTATAACTTCATTAGAATTAAAAGCAAAGGAATTGCAATTAAATAAAATTCAATTACAAGCTCGAGAAAATGCGGTATCTTTTTACAAAAATAATGGATATGTTATGATTGAAAAAACATTTTTATTATGGGATCAAATACAACATTTTTTAATGGAAAAACAAATAGATCTTTTTTGATTTTTATTTTTAAGATAGAAATTTAAATTTTCTAACTATATAATTTAAAATTAAATCATACAAAATTTATGCCTCTAAATATCCAAATTTACCAGCATTAAAATCTTCATAAGCTTGAACTAATTCTTGTTTTGTATTCATTAAAAATGGGCCGGAGGCAGCAATAGGCTCATTAATAGGTTTACCACTTAATACCAAAACAATTGAATCTTTTAAAGCTTTAACAGCAATTTGCTCACCTTCATTTTTAAATAAAACTAAATGATCATTTAAAACCGTTTCTTCATTATTAATAATCACACTCCCTTCAATCACTAAAAAAGAAGTATTGTAATGTTCAGGTAAATCAAAAATAATTGATGATTCTTTATTTAAATATAAATTGAACATTTCTATGGGAGAAAAGGTAAAAGCTGGGCCTTTAATTCCTTTAAAATTTCCAGCAATAATTTCAACTCTACTTTTATCATCTGAAAAAAAATAATTTGCTAAATCTTTATTTTGTAGCGCTTGATATTTAGGAATTGACATTTTATGTTTTGCTGGAAGATTAATCCAAATTTGAACCATTTGAAAAGGTCCACCTTTTTTAGCATATTCTTTTTCGTGATATTCCTTATGCAAAATTCCTGAAGCGGCAGTCATCCACTGAACATCACCTTCTGAAATAATTCCTTTATTTCCAAAGCTATCATGATGGGCGATACTTCCTTTGTATGAGATAGTTACTGTTTCAAAACCACGATGAGGATGAACCCCTACTCCTCTTGGTGAATTTGTGGGAGAAAAGTCAAACTTAGCACCATAATCTAAAAGAAAAAATGGACTCATTCTTGTTTGATTACCAATTGCTTGAGGAAAAAAATTATGAACTTTAAAGCCATCGCCAACCATATGAGAAGGAGGCGGTTGAATTAATTGTTGAATTTGTTTAGTCTTCATTTTAAAACAATATAAATAATAATATAAAAAATACAAATTTAATTTAAAGAAGAATATAATTAAAAAATAAAAATACTACAATTTATAGCAATTAACAACTACTTAATATAGTAATTTTATTTTATAAAATTAATTAATCATAAATAAATAAAACATCATCACATGAAATCAAAACAAAAAATTGACTTGTATTTTAAAATGATTAAAGGTATAAAATACGAAAACGAACATGGTGGCGCTTATGCCTATGTTCAATTTTTAGCTTACACCCGTGAACTTATTTCTTTATTAAAACCTATCAAAAAATTAGAGCGTCATATTGAGGCTATAGAAGGAATCAACTGGTTATTTAATGAATATTTAACCACTAATTTTACTTACCGACAAAAAGTAATTTTCGAAAATAAATTAAATGATTTAGAAGTTATTTTTGAAACCATTACAAATATAATTCAAGAACAAAAAATACAAAATTGCCAAAGTGAAACTTATATTGCCAAAGCTGCTTAAATTCGTTTAATAGAAAATTATTGTAATTTGTTTTTAGTCTCTATCCATAGCGACATATATTTGGTGCCCATAACAGTATGGTGTAGTAACATTTCTCCTATAAAATTTGATGATCTATGAGCCTTTAATTGTTTTTGCAAAATTAATAGTTTATCAATAAATAAATTTGAATAATTACATTTTCTAAAAAAATTGTTTACAATTTGAACTCCATTTTCTACTGCTTGTTGCCATTGTATTTCATTTGTATATAATTTTACTGCTGCCTCAGCAAAATCAGCTGGTTGATCAAATATATAACCATTCCAAGGAAATTTACCATGCATTGCCTCAGCACCAATATGAGTAGTTACGCTAGGTGTTCCAAATTGCATCGCATCCATTAATTTACCTTTAATTCCCGCACCAAATCGAAGTGGAGCCAAACAAACTCTAGCTTTTTTCATTACACTTTCAACACTATCTGCTCGACCTTTAATAATAAAGCCTTCTTTAAAATTATTTAAATCAAATACTTTATTAGAAGGATAAGCTCCATAAACATGTATTTCAGCTTTTGGTAATTGTTTTCTAATTTGTGGCCAAATAAATTGTTTTAAAAATAAAACTGAATCCCAATTAGGTTCGTGTAAAAAATTTCCAATACTCAAAAAATGTTCGCGTTCTATAAATGATGGCCATTGATTATTTTTGATTATAATTGGATCAAATAAAAAAGGAATATAATGTAAAAGTGAAGAATCTAATTTGAAATGATTAATTAAAAGTTCCATTTCATAATCAGATATCATTAGCGAAACATCGCTTCTATAAATACTTGCTATTTCTCTTTTAGCATAATCAGAGTTTAAATCTAAAAAAGAAAAATCTCTATTTTGTTTTACCGCCTCTTGTCTCGCTAATCTTAAACAATGTAAATCAATCGTATCTAAAATTCTTACACAATTAGGGCAATTTTGTGCTACCCTCCAACCAAACTGCTCTTCTGTTGTAAACCTATCAAAGAGTACCATATTAGGTTGCATTTTTTTTACTAAATCATCAAAAGATGAATGATTTAAAACAATATACAGTGAGCTAATTCCTATACTTTTTAAATCATAAGAATAATCTGACTCAGAAGCAGCACATGCAAAAGACACCTCCCATTTTT